>JBDTUW010000557.1:0-3749 GCA_040007555.1 Acidobacteriota bacterium
GCTGCGCGCTCAATCCATCATTTCTCCGGATGTGACGACGCTTGGCGCGCTGACCTTTGTTGGGGCGGCTTTTGTTGTCTGGATTGCGCTTATTCTCCGGCGCAGCGAGGATTAGTTCTCTGTTCCTGGGTTATGTCGCTAATAATACCCCGAGGGTGTTAACAATATCGGTCTTTCTACGTTTTGGGATATGCAGAAGAAAAACGAGGAGGACGAAGTTGCTAGCCACTGCCACTCATCTAAAAGTTGTACCGGGCCAGTCAGATCAGCTCGAGAATCTCTTCCGGGAACATTCAGACCGGATCTTTCGAGCGGCATATCGGATCACTGGCACCGTAGTCGATGCAGAGGACGTCGTTCAGACGATCTTTCTGCGGCTTGCGAGGCGTCAGGACGGGGCCAACCTCGAACCGAACCCGGCGAGTTATCTACATCGGGCAGCAGTCAATGCCTCCCTCGATCTGATCCGACAGCGGAGCCGCTCCGATTCAGTTCCATTGGAGGAAATGAGTGAGCTCTCTACCGGGTCGCACCTCAGTCCTGAGGCACAGCAGAGAAGCCGCGAACTGCGGCGGATAATTCAGAACGCAATCGGGGACCTCGGAGAAAAGACGGCAGAGATGTTCATCCTCCGATATTTCGAGGGCTACGATAACCACGAGATCGCCGATATGCTCGGGACCTCGCAGGTTCTGGTTGGAGTGCTGCTCCATCGCGCGCGGACAAAGATGAAGAAACAGATCACGAAGGTTTTGGAGGGTGGAAATGAAAAGAACTAACCGGGAAATCAATCAGCTGTTCGAGGACGCAATGGGCGAGATTCGTCAGGAGCGACTTGACGAGACGGCGGTCAAGTCCTCGACCGACAGAGTCTGGCGTCGTCTCTCTTCCGAAGAGGCCGCAACGCAGGCTGGGATGATGCCCGTTGAGCAAATTCGCGGTTGCGGCGATTTTCAAACATTGATCCCGGCCTATCTGTCTGGCTACCTCTCCAGCGCGCGATCGATGCTGCTTGAGGATCACACACACGAGTGCATTCCCTGCCGCAAGGCGCTGAAGGCAGCCCGCGCTTCGCGTCGCGGTGAAATGCCCACAGTACGGCCACTGGCGCGAAAGACGAGTGCACTGCGGATGCCTGCAGTTCGGCTCGCGATTGCTGCAGTACTCGTGGTCGGGGTTGGTCTGGCCGCGTGGCCCTGGATTCAGCAGTTCACACGTTCGGTGGGTGCGCTCAACACGATCGTTCAGGCCGCGAATGGCAATGTCGTTCGTGTCTCAGAGAATCGGACCGAGGCGGTTAAATCAGGCCAGGCGATATTGAAGGGCGAGCGCATACGGACGGCTAAGGACGCTGGCGCAGTAGTCAAGCTTGCCGACGGAACCACGGTTGAAATGCGCGAGCGGTCTGAACTCTCGGTCAGTGAGAATGCGCAGGGGACGACAATCAACCTCGAACGCGGCCAGATCGTTGTTGAAGCCGCCAAACAGGGCGAACGCCATCTCTTTGTCAAAACCAATGACAGCCTCGTATCAGTCCGGGGAACAATCTTTTCGGTTAATAGCGGCACCAAGGGGTCGCGCATTTCGGTAGTCGAGGGTGAAGTTCATGTCGATCACACCGGCGCGCGTTCGGTTCTGCACGGTGGTGACCAGGTCGCGACGCACACGAGCATTGATCGGGTGAGGGTTAAGGATGAGGTTGCGTGGAGCGCGAACTCGCCGAAATACGCCAAGGTCCTCGATGACCTGGCGGCATTGCGCAAGGAGATCGACGCTCAGGTGGCTCGTCCCGGCGTTCGCTATTCGACACGACTGCTCGATCTCGCGCCGGAGAATACAGCCATCTATGTTGCGATTCCTAACATCAGTCAGATGCTGGCCGAGGCCAACAGCATCCTCGACGAGCGTATCCAGCAGAACCCGGAACTTCGGGAATGGTGGGCGCGCGAGAGAGGGTCGCAACGCAAAGGTGGTTTCAACGATGTGATACAGAAGGTGCAGGAGATCGGTTCCTACCTTGGACCTGAGATCGTTCTCTGTGCTGAGTTGGGTCCGAACGGCGAGCCGAATGAACCCGTGGTTCTCGCTGAAGTAACCAATCAGGCAGGTCTCGAGACCTTTATTCAGGGACAGCTTGCAACGCTGGGCGGTGAAGGAAAGAAGCTCAATGTCCGAATCGTCACCGACGGCGCAAGAATTCCAGAGACCGTCAAGGACAGCTTCCTTCTCTTCCTGAAGGACGATGTTCTGGCAGCCTCGCCCCGCGCAGAATCGATTGCTCGGGTCGCCGGCAATCTGAAGACGCCCGAATCGAGCCGTTTTGCTGCGACCCCGTTCCGCGCGGTACTCGCCGAGCTCTATCGCGACGGCGCGGGACTCGTCATCGCCGCGGATGTGCAGCGAATCATCGCTGAAGGAGTGGTCAAGCATGCCGCCGCCGGAAACGACACAGCGTCGGTAGCCGCGGCCGATCGTCTTGGGCTCCTCAACGTCAAGTACTTTGTCGCCGAGCTGAAGGAGAAGGACGGCCGTCCGAGCAACCGCGCGACTCTGACTTTTGGGGAACAGAAGGGAATGGCGACGTGGCTGGCAGCTCCTGGTCCGATGGGAGCGCTTGAGTTCATCTCACCGGATGCATCAGTGGTGGCCGCGTTTGTCGCCGAGCGACCCGTTTCGCTGGTTGATGACTTGCTGGGTGCGCTGAAGACGGGTCAGCCGTCGGCCTGGAATGAGTTCAAGGACTTCGAGACTCAACACGGTCTCGATCTCCGCGAGGACTTTGCAGCGCCTCTTGGCGGAGAGTTTGTCTTTGCCTTCGATGGCCCGTTGCTTCCGATGCCAGCCTGGAAAGCGGTGATCGAAGTCAACGATCAGACTCGCATGCAGCAGAGCTTCGCACGTACCATTACAGAGCTCAATGAGTGGGCCGCAAGTCACGGCAAGAAGGGACTCGAATTGCAGCAATCGGGTAGCGGCGACCGGATCTTCTACACGATCAAGTCACCGGACGCTGCCTTATTCGAAGTCTGCTACACGTACGCCTATGGCTATCTGATTGCCGCACCAAGCAGAACGCTGGTTGAGCGCGCGATTCAGTACCGTGATTCGGGAATTTCACTGCTCAATGCTTCGAAGTTCAAGGCAACGCTACCAGAAGACAAACAGGCGAACTTCTCGGCAATGTTCTACTACAACCTTGGTCCGGCAGTTGCCCCACTGATCAAGCAGGGAATCAAGCTGCCGAAGGGGCCGTCGTCGGTGCTTTCTTTGACAAAACCGACACTGGCTTACGTCTACTCGCAGGGTGGCCAGCTGACGCTTTCGGCCAACACAGAAGATGGGCCGATCGGTCTGACGCCGAGCATGCTTCTTGGGCTTCCAATGGGTTCAGGGCTGGAAGGGATGCTGAAGTAGTTATGCAGAAAGGACGGGCTCTGATCCTGCGTCGCAGGCATTGAGTGCGGTCAAAACCGAAGCGAGGTAGGCACTGGGAGATGAAAATCTTTTCGGTGCCTGTCTCGCTTTTTGGGGAGTCGGGCCGGGGGCTCGCTTTCCAAGGGGGCACAGCGCCAGCAAGTACATTGCGATCTGACTCTTTCGCTCTTTGACAACACGCGATAGGATGTTAGTACCTTTCTGTATCCATGAATATCCTGGGAATATCCTGGGAATATCCCGGGAATATCCCGGGAATATCCTGTGCAGATGCTGAGAAGATCGTTACTCCTGTGAAGATTGTTGCTCCTGGC
>JBDTUW010000558.1:0-3741 GCA_040007555.1 Acidobacteriota bacterium
CCGCAGCCGCCGCTCCATCTCTTCAAACAACCCGGCGCGATAAAGCTGACATGCGCTCCACAGGAGTGAGTTCAGCCGAACTTCGCTCTCCAGATCGCGGATCTCATCAGCAAGGGTTGGTTGAGAAAAGAACCTGTCGACTACAATTCCCAGCGCCCTGGCCTGCTCACTCGCCAGTGTTGAAGCGCTATCTTTATGCTGCCGATAGGCTACTGTGACATCTTCGAGCCACCGCATCTTTGAGCCTGCGAGCGAGAGTCTCAGAGCCAGCTCCACATCTTCCACTTGTGAAAGGCGAGTATCAAATCCGCCGCAGTCAATGAGTGTATTGCGACGAAACATCATCGCGCTGGGCAGTACTGCCTGAAAGAGGAGCCACGACCTGGTGTCGAGGACGGGGGATTGAGTCCACGGACGTCGCTCGACAACCGTCTTTCCGCTCTCATCCACGGCGCGCCATCCGCTATGCACGACATCGAGATCGGGGTCCGCCTCAAGGTACGCGAGCTGATCGGCGAGCTTGCTTGGTGAGATGAAATAATCATCGGCATCGAGGAAGGCAACAAACTCAGCCTGTGCCTCTTCGATGCCACGATTCCGCGCCGCCGACACGCCCGTCTTGGGCTGCCTGACTATCCGGACGGAATTTCCGTAGGACTCGAGAATTGCAGCAGTTTCGTCAGTGGATCCGTCATTGACGACCACGATCTCGATGTCGCGGAGTGTCTGCTGGCCCACGCTCTCGATTGCCTGACGAATGTGACGCTGGGCGTTATGCGCCGGAATCACCACGGTCACCAGAGGCGAGCAGGTCGGCTCGTTGACCGTCACGGCATTAGAAAATAAATCGGCCGCATCCGTTGGTTCGGGCGGCCCAGGAGCTGGATCGCCAACGACCTTCGCCTGCTGCGAGAGCACGATTGGCGCGGAAGATGCTTCGAGGTGGTGTCTGTATTCTTCGAAAATCGGGAGAAGATCCGGTCGATTCAGAAAGTTGAATCGCGTCCAATTCTTGGTCATGACATCTGGATGATCCTTCGAATAACCACTGAAATGAAAAAACTGAAGTGCCTCGCCATTAACAAAGTGTCGTCCCGCGTTGCTTTCGAAGAAGCGTTCGTGAAGGTTCCAATATGCAGCGTTGAGGCCGGGCCGGCGATCGATTGCGAGGTGTGGCAGCAAACCCGGTGCCAGGTCGAGCCAACGCTGATCGCAATTCATCCCCTCCTCAAGCCGCTTGTATCCGGCGTGGATTAGTCGGCTCGACCACCACTCGAGGAACTCCAGCGTTTCGGGCGTGCGTCGCACGCCCACAAATCCACCGTTGAAGACTCCGTACTGAAGCACTGACAGGTCGCGCCAGACCAGCTCCTGATCGGGTTTGGGAACGGCCGAGAGATGAGGTGTCAGAAGCACCGAGCAGGCGTCGAGCTCCTGCCAGACATCGAGAGCCCCGAAAAGAAAGATGTCGGCATCGAAATAGCAGAGCTTCTCGTGCGTTGTCGTCAAGAGGAGGTGTTCCATGAGGAACGGTTTGAGCGAATTGCACAGCTCGAAGGTGCTGTAACGCGACCGCATACCTTCAAGATCAGGGATTTTGAGATCCGAAACCCAAATCGATGTCAGATGCGGAACGTCAACGCTCGGCCCTCCATCGACGTGGAGAACGTAGCCCTCGCCTGAGGGGTGATGTCTGAGAAAGGAATCCATCAGGCAACGTACAAGCGCAAGGTGCGATCGAGTCGTGATGGTGCAGATGACGGGTGTCGCCGGACTGCTGAGAGAGGTCTCACTCATCGTTAGAATGCCCGATATCCAAGCTCGAGAGCCCGACTATAGGCCTTGCTGGCCTCGTCGATGCGCCCAAGTCTCGAAAGGAGGTCGCCGCGTTGCTTGTTCAACTCGGGGCTAGCCGGGTCGAGTTGGCAGGCTCGTTCAAACGCAGCGACGGCTTCCTCGAGACGTCGCTGCGCAGTGAGCAGCTCGGCGAGCAGACGATGCGCGCCTCCGTTGCCGGGGTCAACGCCGATCGCGCGTTTGCAGCAGATGGTTGCGTGTTCTATGTCGTTGCTGCGCCTCAGGACCTCGGCCAGGTTGAGCAGGAGGCGCGCGTCATCTGGGCTGACATCGAGACCCAGCTGGTAACAAAACACCGCCTCATGCAGGTGATTCCGTTCGGCAAATGCATCGCCAAACTGCCGGCAGAGATCGGAGTCAAGAGGTCGAAGTTCAAGCGCTTCGTGGCAGAGCTCGAGATCATCCGGATTGATCTCGTGAGCGCGGCCGAACCAAAGTTTTGCCTCATCGATCTGCGTCTGGGCGAGCCTCGCGAGAGTGCGCGCCAATCCCTTCGCAGCCACTCCAAGGTCTGGCCTTAGTTCGAGTGCTTTGCGATATGCCTCAACAGCACCCGTCCAGTCACCCTGCATCGCGAGCAGGTCGCCGAGACTATTGTGCGAGAGTGCGAAGTGGGGGTTGAGTTCGATCGCGCGTTTGAATGCACCGAGCGCGTCGTCCGAACGCTTCTGCATCATGAGGACGTCGCCAAGATTGTGGTGGGACCATGAGAATTCGGGATTCAATTCGATAGCGCGGCGAAAGGCGGTGGCGGCTCCTTCAAGATCGCCTTGTTTGAGGCGTGTGATACCTTCCTCATGTGGCGTCTCACCCTTCTGCTTCTGAGCCCTGATCATCTCGCGTACTTGCCGGACCAGCCGCGTGGCGTCTGATGTCGTCCGCCCTCGTGATTCCTCTGGCGGTGTTCTTGAATCCACGTTTGAGGCTCCTTTCACCTTCTCGACTGTGCTCATGATGCCCATCTCGATCAGCTGCCGGCTGCCGGTGAATTTGACCGAGTGCTCTTCCGAAAAGAGCTTCAGGTCAGGACAACGTTCCATAGCTTCCGCATAAAAGCTGTATTGAATTCCACCGTTCCAATGCTCCTTTCGCCGCACTTCCTTCCGTGCATGATCAGCAAAGCTGGAGAAGTACTTGAAGTGGAGCAAAGAGCCAGTCTCGTCCGCCAGATCACGGCAGTTCGTCCAATGAAGATTGTCGCTGAACGAGAATGTCTGATCGTAGCGGATGAGTGGCACCTTGTTGAGACAGTAGAAATACTTCGCGTCATGGGATGGCTCCTTTCCGGCGAATACTCGCTGGCGCAAGCCGCCGAAATAGCTTGTCTGCCCCTCATGCTCAAAAAACTGTTCTGTCTTGAAGTGATAAAACTCGCGATCGAAGTACGAGCACACTTCCAGAAAGTCCTGACCAGGCTGGTAGCGCGTTTCGCGCACCGGCTGATCTGAGTACATATCCAGAAGGATAGCGCTCATTCCGCGAGCGCCCGCTTGCTCGAGCGTCTGGCAAAGCGAGCGGAGTGATCTTGTTTCGCAATCGGCATAGCAAAACAGCTCATCGGCATCGACGACCAGACACCAGTGATCGACGCCATATGTTTGAAGCAGGAGTTCCGTCCAGTCAGTGCCGCAACGCGCCGCGCGGAAGGAAGCGGCAGTATGCCAGAGATAGACGTCTCCCTGTTTCAGCAGGAACTCGGATGTCTCATCATCCGAATTGTTGTCCACAATCAAGAAGCGCGAGACGCCCAGACGGCGATAATAGGAAAGGGTATACGGCAGGCGGAGAGCTTCGTTCCGAACGCACATCAAACAGAGAATATCGCTCGCTTCAATTTCGATCCGCGCGTTATCGACGCGCCTCAGAACACCGCTCAGGCCACCT
>JBDTUW010000559.1:0-3741 GCA_040007555.1 Acidobacteriota bacterium
AAGCCGCGCGCACTCCAAGATCGAGCGCGGCGGAAAAGGCCAAACTCCAGGGCACCACCTCGTGGGGCCCGCGTCTCGACGGGCCTTCACGCAGATTGACTCGCGCCCCACGATGCCATATGTTTCCCTCGCTCCGCGCTATGAAGGAGCAGATGTGGTAGCAGGCATCGGGAAGAGGAGGTACCAAATGAAGTCTGGATCAGGTGGAATGTTAAGGCTCTCTTTGGTAATTCTCGTCCTCGGGGTGTGGCCCGTTCACGCCGCTCAATCCGCGCAGAATCCGGTCAGGATCGATTTCAGCCGTGACGTTCAACCAGCTACTCAAACAGCACTGTATCGAGTGCCGCGCAGCTTCAAGCACCCGCGAGCGACGCTCACGCGACTGGTCTGGCTCTGGTGGCACCGAAACAAGCCGGCGCAGCTGCGTCCGGCGCCCCTGCATTTGCGCGTGCAATCGACTTTCTCTTGAAGGCTCAACTTGAGGATGGGTCCTGGTACGTCAAGAGCCGCGTAATTTAATTCCGCTCCAGCCCTACTTCGAAAGTGGCTTTCCTCACGGGCAAGACCAATGGATATCTGCAGCGGCAACCAACTGGGCGACGACGGCGCTCACAATGGCCGCGGGGCCCGCAAAAACCCATGGCTGCTCACACGCACAAGAAATGACGCCGCCTGCGCTGCTTCGGCCTTAGCCACCATTGACGGCGGATCAACGTCCAACGTGTGGTCCGTGACTTTAACAGCAGGGATTCGGCGATAGTCCCAGCGACCGGACGAATCCATCAGAGGAGGGATCATCAAAATGAAACACAGCGCTCGCAGATTCAATCTGATTCTGCTTCTCGCAACCAGCGTCGGTTCCCTTATCGCGTGCTCAGGGCCACCTGCCGCGCCACCCGCGACCCCTGGGTCTGCGGTCGCGCCGACGCCTGCGGCAGCGGTCACAACAGCCGCCACTCAACCGGCAGCAGACGCGTCCCGATCGTCGCCCTCTGCCGCCTCTGCAGCGGCCTCTTCGGCGCCGACTGGGCCTGCCACCAAAGCTGGATGGTGGATTCGCATCAACCCAACGCTGACGACCGCACAGCAAATCACTTTCCAAGTGGGTACGGACAAGCTCGACCGCGAAGAATGGCGAGTCTGGAAAAAAGGTGAGCCGACCGACATGGATGTGCCGGCCAACTATCAGCAGGCGCCGAGGCTTTATTTGCGCGGCAATGTGACGCCAATCGGACAAATGGCCGATCTCTGCCTGATGTACAGGGACCGTGGCGTCGAGCACATGGACTTTGATGATGACGAATCGGAGACTAAGAGCAGATTTCAGATGGATCCGAGGTGCCGATAGTTCCCGTCGTAAGAAGCGCGTGGTACAAAACAATCCCCCCAACGGCAGTTCCGTTGGGGGATTGCTACCTCGGTCAGGAATCATGCCTACCCGTACCGCAACGCCACCATCGGGTCGACTCTCGTCGCGCGTCGAGCAGGAATCCAGCTAGCGCCCAGCGCAACCAATCCCAGTAGCAGGGCGATCACAACAAAGGTCAACGGATCCGTCGCGCTCACCCCATAGAGCAGACTCGTCATGAGATGGGTCACAGCAAAGGCTGCAGCGAGGCCAATCACCATCCCAATCAGCACCAGCTTCAACCCGTGCCAGATGACAAGCCGAAGCACGGCCGTCGACGCGGCACCTAAGGCCATGCGCACACCGATCTCGCGGGTTCTTTGAGCGACTGAGTACGCCATCACCCCATAAAGACCAGCCGCAGCCAGCAACAATGCGACGAGGCCAAAGATGCCGAGCGCAATGCCAGCGAGACGCGCAGGAAACAGCGCCAATCCGAGGTGCTGGCGCATCGTCTGCACATCAGTTAGGGGAAGATTCTTGTCGAGAACGGAGATTTCACTTCGAACGGCCGCGACTTGACTCAAAGGATCGCCCTGCGTGCGCACGATCAGTGTTGGCGCCGCCTGATATCTCTGCAGCATGTTCAGATAGAAGAAGGGTATCGGATCCTCGCCGAGCGTCACGTACTTGCCATCTCGAACCAACCCGACGACCTCAAGATGCGGTGAGTCATTACTCTTACCGCTCCCCATTTGAATGCGCTTGCCAAGGGGATTTTGTCCCGGCCAGTATCTGCGCGCGAAGGTCTCGTTGATCATCACCACTCCAGGAGCCCCTTCGCGATCACCCTCGTTAAATGGCCGGCCCTGTAGAAGTGGCATACGCAACGTATCGAAATAACCCGGCCCGACGACGACAGAGCCGACTTCGGTGCTCTCGCCGGGCTGAGCGGTGTAGCCCTCGATCGTGATTCCGCGTCGCGCAGCACCGGCGCCGAGTGGGAGGTATTCCGCGAGAGCTGCCGACTCGATGCCAGGCAGCGAGCGCACCCGCTCAAGCATCTCGCGTGAGAAGTTCTTCCCCGCCGGCTCCTCATACCCCTGCAGACTAAGGTCCATAGACATCGTCAGAAGATTATCCGCAGTGAACCCAGGATCGATGCTTCCCGCGTTGAGCAAACTGCGCAGAAAAAGTCCGGCGCAGATCAGCAGCAGCAGTGAGAGAGCGACCTGTACCACTACCAGCGCACTTCGCAGCTTTCCGCGACCGCGACTGGCCCCGCCCATAGATGTTTCGTCCTTAAGAGAACTCACCAGATCGGATCGTGTCGCGGCCAGAGAGGGGGCAAGGCCAAAAAGGACACCGGTCACAAGACAGGCGGCGAAGGTGAAGGCGAACACTCGCCAATCGGGACTGAGATCGAGGATGACGGGAAAGCCGACTGACGGCCTGAAGTTGCTCAGCAGTCTCATTGCCCAGACGGAGATTAACGACCCTGCGATGCCACCCATGAGGGCGAGCAGGACGCTCTCAGTCAGCAACTGTCTAATGAGGCGCCCTCGACTCGCTCCGAGGGAGAGTCTGATGGCGATCTCCTTTCGCCTGGTTGTCGCACGAGCGAGCAGGAGATTCGCAACATTGGCGCAGGCGATCAGCAGTACAAGACCCACCACTGCCATGAGCAGAGTCATGAAGATCGCTACCGGCGTGCGAAAATCCGGCAGGAGTCGCGATTGATTCTCGGGCAGAAGCGAAATGACTCGCGACTGATTTCGGATGTTGGCCCATCGCTCGGGCCACGTCCGGAACTGCTGTTCAGCGATCAGCCGGAAGTCGGCTCGGGCCTGTTCGATCGTGACTTCCGGTTTGAGCCTTCCCATCAGCATGAAAGATCTGTCGCCCCGCTCGGTAAGACCACTACCGGGTGACACCTGCTCCATCATCATCGCCGGGACCCACAGATCGCCCCCAAAGCCGCGGAGCAATCCCGAGTAGCCCTTCTTCCCTACTCCAACGATGGTGAAGACGGTGGCATTGAGTTTCAGCGTTCGACCGATGATTGCCGGATCGCTCTGATATCGTTCCTGCCATAGGCGATGACTGATGACGACTACCGGATGCGCCCCGGGAGTCTTGTCCTCTTCCGGAAGAAACCCTCGACCAAGGACCGGATTGACGCCGAGAACTGAAAAGTAGTTTCCACTTACGATCTCCCCAAAGGCGCGTTCACTGGAGCCGTCGGTGTTGAGGCTGAACGGTCGTGGTTGATAGGCGACGAGCCCCGCAAGACTCTGATTGCGATCGCGAAAATCGATGTAGTCGGGATAAGAGGAGGCGCCAAAGTCGCCGCTGCTGAAGTCGCTGGTGAAGACGGCCGTGACCTCATCCGG
>JBDTUW010000560.1:0-3729 GCA_040007555.1 Acidobacteriota bacterium
CCCCAGATCTCCTGTTGTTCGAAGGGGTGGTATACCGTCAGCGCCGCTCCCGGCACGACGTTCTCGTCGTCAACATCGGCTGCGACCCCGACGATTCGCCGGGGCGCCGTGCTGACATCGATGAACTTCATGACTGGATCGGTCCACATGAGGTGACGGTTGACCGCATCCTCAGTCGAGAACATCCGCTGTGCCAAACTCTGGCTGACAATGACAACCGACTCGCCGCCGCGTCGATCGGCCTCATTGAAATCGCGTCCGGCGATCATCGGTACACCGAGCGCCGCAAAGAATCCAGGCGAGATCGTCCGGAACCGAGCGCGCGGATACTCCTCTCCCGTGGCAGGGACGTAGCCGTCGGCCGAGAACTCAAACCCGGGCCCGAAATTGCCCGCATCGCGCCAAGGAACTACAGTGCCGACTGCGACGCGATCCACGCCCGGCAGTGCTGTAATTCCCCGTATCGCTTCCTTGTAGAAGCCGACTATCTGATCTGGCGTTCGTCCGTACGACATGACCGGCAGGTTCAAGGCAAGGACTCGCTGCGTGTCGAGGCCAGTCGGCGCGGCCTGGAGTGCGAGGAGCGTTTTGAGCAGCATGCCCGCACCAGCAAGAAGCACGAAGGACGCGGCAATCTGTGTCATCGCGAAAACGCGCAACCGGCGAGTGGTGCTGGAGGTGATCCTCAGGCTGCCGCTCGACAGACGCAGTCTGCTAGACGCGTTGGGAGATGTTCTGGTCGATGCGTTCGCGGAGGGCAGCCGCGGGACGAACGCAAGGAGCACCGCGGCGACGACCGCGAGCGCAGCACCGACCCAGAGCAAACTGGAGTCTACGGTCAGATCAAGCGCGCGGACCGAAAAACGAGCAGTGTACTGCGCCAGAATGGCAACCATCGGCCGTGCGATGACAATGCCCAGCAGCGCGCCGGCACCGCAGAGCAGGAGGGTTTCGGCCAATAGTGTGCGGCGCAGCGCCCCATTACTCGCGCCGAGCGCGGCGCGGATCGCGAGCTCGCCTTCGCGTCGAACGGTTCTGGCGAGAATCAGGTTAGCGACGTTCGAGCACGCGATGACGAAAACAAGCGCCGACGCCGCAAGCAATACGAGCAATACGCTTCGGGCGCGTGACGTAATCTGGTCACGCAGACGCACCGCCTCGATCCGAAAATCGGCTTTCGCCGAATATGCCTCCGGATGCTCCTTGAGTATTGTCCCGTGCGCGAGCCGCAGTTCCGCGAGGGCCGACTCGAGAGTTGCGCTGGGCGCGAGGCGCCCGAAGAGCTCGGTCATTCGATGAACTCGCCCGGTCACCATGGTCGCCGATAAGTGGTGAGGGCTGGTAACGACGTTAGCCATGATTTCAGTTTCCGCCGGATATGGGACCGATGGCTCAACCACGCCGACGATGGTTGCCGACCGGTCGCCGAGCCGCACAGTCTTGCCGAGAACGGACGGATCGGCGTTGAGGCCGGTCGTCCAGAAGCGATAGGTCAACACGGCCGCTCCGGGGGCGTTCGGACCGTCGTCTCTCTCGTCCAGCAGCCGGCCGAGGACCGCGTGCAGTCCCATGACCTCGAAATACGATCCGCCGACAACGCCTGCGCGGACCTCGCGGGGTGGCCCAAGGCCGACCATGGTGAAGCCGATTGTAGAGAACTCACCGAATGCGCTCATGGTTTTGACGCGAGCGCGAAGATCCTGGATTTCAGGGACTGAGAAGGTCGTGTTCTCCGCGCCAATTCCCTGCGCGCTCTGACGGATGTAGATCAGGCGGTCCTCGTCGCGATTGACGAGCGGGCGAAGCAGTACGCCTCGCACCACGCTAAAGATCGCGGCATTTGCGCCGATGCCGAGGGCCAGCGTGAGCACCACAGTCACCGTCAGTCCTTTTGCACGGCCGAGTGAGCGCAGCGCAACCCGAAGATCGTGAAGAAACAAGTCTGGCTTGAGAATCATCAGTCGGATCCTTTGCTTTCGAGATTAGGTGCTTCCCCAGATCGTCCCGCCGGAGGTCAGCCCGCGCGGGGACTCTCGCAGCGGAAGGGTCACTCTAATCATAGGTCGAACGACGATACGAAAGATCGACGTGGTGGGCAATCTTTTTTTTCGCGCAACTTCCCGTTTGGCGCTTGTCCGGACTGGTCGAAACCACCGCGAGGGGCTGCAGGACAGCAGCGTCTGCTGGGACAACAGGAACGATCTAAGACACCCTTCGGGGGCCTGTAACGACATTCCGGGCAAGCGTTGTCGTCGCTGAAGTCGCCGGCGTCCCTGCAGTCCCTGTTGGCCCTGCTGTCCCTTTACGACAAGAACGCGCGTTGAATATCGAGCTGAGGGATTTCGGTGGGTGTACCGGCAATTCCTTCCCCTCACATGATCCACGTCGGACGATTGTCGAGGTCTTTGAGTGGAAGTCCAAAGGGCCGACCCCGTCTGGCTCAAGGCGATTGAAAGCCCCAACCCTCGTTGAAAAAGCCCGCCAGCACGATCTTGCCCGGATAGCGATCATCAGGCGGAACTGTGATGTCGATCACCGCGTAATCCGGGAGCTTTGGCGTCTGACGCGCGTTGTTCAGATAGTCGAACTCACGAAAGGTGAAACCGCTGTTGAGTACGACGTAACGCATGGGGTTCAGCGGATTGGGAAAGATCAGTATGGGAACGTGTGTCGTCGCGGCGTAGCGCTTTTCGCCAACGACGATGCTCTCCGCATTCCACTTGATCGGCAACTTGTCAGCGATCCGCGCGAGAATTCTGTTACTGCCAGGATCTCCCCAGAGCACCAAATTGCTTCCAGCAATGTCCGCGTCTGTAATGTCGACATCGTTGCGCGATTGCGCCTCGCCGCGAAACTCCCGTCGCCACTCGCGAATGGCGCGTTGCTGCTCACTGGCAACCCAGCGTGAAGCCGCCGGTGCAATTGGGACTCCTGTCGGTAACACGAAAATGAAGCTATCGAGGAACGCATCATCTACCGGGCCTTGAAGGCCGTGGGACTTGTGCAACCCTGCCGTCACTGGGGAGTCTGTCAACTTCCACGCACCGCCCGCTTTGCGAAAATGCGCTCTCCAGGAACGATCTGACATCGGTCCGGTCGCAATCACCTTTTGCCCGTCGATCGTCACCGTTGGTTTTCGCGAGACGTCGAGCGGACAACCACCTGGGCCCATTTCAAGGGTGAATGCCACGACGTTGGTCGATTCGACCCTGACACTACCGTCGCCTTCTATTTCCGCATTCAAGCGAGCGCGTTCCCAGTGTTGGCCGAGCGCATCCACGGTCACCCATTTCATGCGGTTATACGTCAGTGTCCACGTCGTGAACCGAATCTTGCGCGGATATGGGTCGCGACCTCGTTCGGCGATTGCATCGAGAATGCGATCAATTTCAACCTTGGAATCTGCGTGGTAGCTGTGGCCCGTCTTCGGCCCAATGATACGCTTCAAGCGCATATCCTCTTCGGCCATCGCGTGGTCCATCATATCGGCGGCCTGTTTCTGCCCGTCGTTTTCGCCGTTGTAGGCGACTACCGGCGTATTGAAAAGGTTGGCAGCGTAGTCGGTCGCGTTATAGAGATGAAACAGTTTCTGCTCCCACGACGGTGGGCTATCCGCGCCGTTTAGATTGAGTCGTAGAAATTCAGCGGATTCGCTGAATCCCGCGCCCGGCGCAATCGCGGCCCACAGCCCGGCGTAATGCGTGCCGAATTGCCAGGCCGATGCACCCC
>JBDTUW010000561.1:0-3728 GCA_040007555.1 Acidobacteriota bacterium
GTCGCAATTGACCCGGCGGCTCGCGATCCGCAGGTGACGTGGCGCTTCAAGACCAGTTCTTGGCGGAATCAAAACGTGTCGGTCTGCCGATCGCATCGCTTTGTCTGGATATTCTTCACGTGAATGGACTAAAGTCAGACCCTCTGGGACAGCGCTGGGTCCGCGAATCCATCCCGATCGCGAAGAAACTCGGTGTCCGGGTCATCCTTCTCCCGTTCTTTGGAAAATGGGCCCTCAAGACCGAACAGGAGATGGACTTTGTCGGCGATGCCCTTCGCGAGATCGCACCCGAAGCTGAGAAGTCGGGCGTCATACTCGGACTCGAAGATACGATCTCTGCGCGCGACAACGCGCGGATCATGGAGCGAGCACGCTCGCGCGCCGTTCTTACCTACTATGATGTTGGCAACTCTACGAATCAGGGTTTCAACATCACGGAGGAGATTCGCTGGCTGGGAAGGTCACGCATCTGCGAAGTGCACCTTAAGGATAATCCAAACTTCCTGGGTCAGGGAAAGATCGACTTTCCGGCAGTTGTCACTGCGCTGGCTGAAATCGGCTATGAGCATTGGGCGCAGTTGGAGACCGATTGTCCGACGGGTTCGGTCGAGAATGACATGGCAAGCAATCTGAAGTTTATTCGCGGATTGCTCTCTGCCAGAAGCTGAGCCCGGGTGAGGACTGGCAGATCGATGTTACCGACAGTAGATTCTCGAGCCGCGCTGATCATCGCTCACCCAAGCCACGAGTTGCGCGTGCACGGCTGGCTCGAACGCGCCCGGCCGCTTACTTTTGTACTCACTGACGGTGGCGGCCGTGAGGCGGTGCCCCGAATTGACGCGACGACGACAGTTCTCAAGAATGTCGGGGCCAGACCTGGAGCTTTATATGGCGCCCTGACCGACCTCGGTTTGTACCGGTCGATCCTTGAACAGGACTTCGATGTCTTCATTGGAATGGCCGATCAGTTGGCAGGGGCGCTCGTCGCCGAACAGATCGATTATGTTGCAGGCGACGCTGAAGAGGGTTATAGCTCTGCACATGATCTCTGCCGGATTCTGATTGACGCGGCGATCGAGATCGCGCGACGGAAGTACGAGCACGCCATCGAGAATTTCGATTTCCTTGTGATCGCGGCCCCCGAACCGGCAGGAGCGAGCATTGACGCCATCTGGATTCATCTTGATGAGGGCGAGTTTATTCGCAAGGTGACTGCTGCCAGAGCCTACAACCCCAGGATAGCGGCAGACATCGAGGCCGCGCTCCGCGGAGAGCCATTTCAAGGCATTCGCAGCTTCTCAGAACCACAATTAGAGGGCACGGTCGACGAGGCGCTGATCCGCAGGACGCTTGCAATGATCGAAACTCTACCGAGCCTGAAGCAGAGGGTATCAGCCGTTCTCGGGGGAATCGATCTCGGCGCCTTCAAAGTCGAGTGCCTTCGTTCGATGAGTGGCAACACCAGCCGCGACCAGGAAGAGCCAAGATACTTCGAACTCTATGGCGAGAAACTGGTGGAAGCTGGCCGGTATCCGGATGTCATCCGCTACCGGCAGCATCTGGCACCGATCAAGGATGCGCTCTGGCGACACGTCGAGAGTAAATGAATATTGCCCTCGTCACGGAGCACTTCGATAGCGGGGGCCTTGAGACGCATCTTCAGGGTTTCATCCGCTGCCTGCAGGCTTCGGGACACAATATTTCTCTGATTACCGGCACCAGCGCCCGCCTCGAGCCTTTGCGAGGGCTGATTGACGGCAGGATCCTTCAGCTACCCATTCCGAACAATCCCACTGGCGGACTACTCCTCGAGCTGTCGCGAAGAATTGCGGCCTTCAGTCTCGAGGAACGATGCGAATTGCTGCACGTGCATCCTTTTGCAAGTTTGCTACTTGGCGGTCTGGCTGCGGTTGAAGCGCGTCTGCCATTCGTGGTCACGCTTCACGGCCCGAGGAATATGTCCCTCGAAACCGGTGATATCGCTCTGGAGATTCTCGCGCAGACGGTGCTGTCTTCGGCGACGCGGATCTTCTGTGTGAGCGCTGACCTCATTCCCGAAGTTCAGACGATCCAGCCATTGGCGCGATGTTCACCGCTTCCCAACGGGGTCGACGCGCGCAATTCCAGGGCAGTGACGCGGCAACCGCTCGGAGACTGGGCGATCGTCACACGTTTGGACAGGAATAAGGCGATGGCAGCACGTCACGCGATAGAGGCATTGGGTAGTCTGCCGGGAAGGAGCTTCCGCATCCGTGTTTTTGGAGACGGTCCGGCGCGCGGGGAGCTTGAGGCCTGGGTTGCGGACCAGTCCTATGCTTCGAGAGTCAGCTTCGCGGGATTCTGCGACCCGCTCAGGGACAGCCTGGAGGAGGGATACGCCGGCGCCGCCGCGATGGCCAGATCCTTGCTTGATGTTGGAGTGCTGGGTTTGCCGGTTCTACTTGCCGGGTACGATGGAATCAAGGGGCTCGTACGTCCCGAAGCGCTCAGCGCGCTCCGTTCAGTGAACTACACTGGTCGCGGGTTTCCCTCACTACCCTCCGCGGAATTAGCGGTCCAGGTGGCCGATCTGGACGATCATCCCGAAGAATATTCGCTCCGGGCATGGATATTGGAGCAGGCAGATGAATCTCAGGTGTGGAAGGCCTACATCAAAGAGGTCGTGGATTCGTATCCTCAGGGCCCTCTGGATTTTGAGGAGTGGACTCCGCTGATTCGTACGCTGCGGGATCATCCTGGACGAGCAGTGTTTTGCGAGGAAACGCTGATTCCGCTTGTGCCGCGCGATCGAGTGCGACAGCTTCGTGTGCGCATCGTGAAGCGCCGGATGCGATCGCTCCTGCGGATGGTTACAGGAAATGCGCGATAGAAACGATGTGGGCGGTGGCGAAGGACATCTGGCTAACACCTGACATTCTTGATTTGATATCGCTGCGTGGGGTATTCTCACCGCTCCCGATATGCGAAACCCACCCCAGCTCTCTATCCTCATGCCGGTATTCAATGAGGTCAACACGATACGCGAGATCATCTCCCGGGTCGAAGCGGCACCGATCGGCAATGTCCTCAAGCAGTTGATCATCGTCGACGACGGATCGACTGACGGCACGCGTGACGTCCTCCGGCAGATCGCAGTCGAGACTTCCCACAGCGTCTACTACCATGGGCACAACATGGGCAAGGGCGCGGCTCTGCGGACCGCGTTGACGTACGCCACGGGTGACATCATCCTTATCCAGGATGCCGATCTTGAATATGATCCTTCCGAATATGCGGAATTGATTAAGCCGATCATCGAAGGGAGGGCGGATGTCGTCTATGGTTCGCGCCTGCAGGGTGGAAAGGTCTCGCGTGCCTTCAATTTCTGGCACTACATCGGCAACAAGCTGCTGACATTTCTCACTAATATTCTCTACAACGCGATTCTTTCGGACATGGAAACCTGCTATAAGATTTTTAGGGCAGATGTCATCAAGAACATGCAGATCCGGTCGAATGGTTTCGACTTTGAGCCTGAGATAACCGCGAAGGTTCTCCGCCGAAAGTACAAGCTGTATGAGATGCCGATCTCGTATTACGGGCGGGATTTCAGCGAGGGAAAGAAGATCACCTGGCGAGACGGGTTTGCTGCTATCTGGGCGCTCGTCAAGTACCGATTTGTTGATTAAGAAAAAGTTGCCAGTTGCCAGTTGCCAGTTGTCAGTTGCCAGTTGCCAGTTGTCAGTTGT
>JBDTUW010000562.1:0-3726 GCA_040007555.1 Acidobacteriota bacterium
GGAGGACTTGATCTGGCTCCTTAACTTAGAGAGCCACTAAAAACCCGGAAGCGCCACCTTTGGTTCTTACCGCGGCGCAGAGTTATACGATCCAGCCTCCGATGCATGGAGTTCCACCAGCAGCTTGATCGCAGCGCGGCAAGGTCACACAGCAACGCTGATGGCCAGCGGTAAGGTCCTGGTCACAGGAGGCATGGACGGGGATGGTGATATTGGCACCATTTTTCACAGCAGCACGGAGCTATTCGATCCTGGCTTGCCGCAGGCGGGTACACTCGCCAGTGTCTCAGCCGCCGGCTTCAGTTCAATCGGGTTGGCCAGCGAAGCTATCGCCGCAAGCTTCGGCACTGCTCTGGCTACAGCGACCATAGCTGCTGCCACGCTCCCGCTGCCAACTTCACTCGGCGGGACTACTGTCAAGGTCAAAGACAGTGCTGGCACTGAACGCGTGGCCCCACTCTTCTTCGTCTCTCCCACACAGGTCAACTACCAGATTCCATCCGGGACAGTGGCGGGCGTGGCGATTGTGACCATTACGAGCGGGGATTCAGCGGTCTCTACCGGCCTGGCGTTTGTCAAGAAAGTCGCTCCAGGTCTGTTCGCGGCCAACGGCAATGGCGAGGGTCTGGCCGCTGCCCTGGCCTTGAGGGTAAGAGCAGACGGCTCGCGGAGCTATGAGCCAATCGCGCAGTTCGACGTCGCGCAGAACAGATTCATCACGAGCCCCGTTGACCTCGGCGCTGAAACCGACCAGGTCTATCTGCTCTTGTTCGGGACTGGAATTCGACGTAGTTGGCTCTCTTCAGTGATTGCCACAATCGGAGGCGTGTATGCAGACGTGAGCTTTGCAGGAGCGCAACCAGACTTTGTGGGGCTGGACCAAGTCAATGTGCTCCTGCCGCGGAGCTTGAGTGGGCGAGGAGAGGTAGCTGTGTTCCTGACGGTCGAAGCTCAGATGGCGAACGCGGTGCGGATCAGCATCAGATGAACATCGATGAATTAGATTAGTCGCCTTCCGTCCTCAAGCGGCAAAGGAAAAACGTATGAGCAAGCCAATCAACTACGCGGGATGTCGAGTGTACCTGTTTCTTGTGCTGACCTGTCTTCTAGAAGCCTGTCCGCCCTGATACCCACACGACGAGTCTCTTCACGGATTGCTAGCGCGACGTGGACTAGCGCGGGCAGCCTTCACGAATCCCGCCAAGGTTGCACAACAACGCTGCTACCCAATGGCCAGTTCCTGGTCGTCGGCGGAGTAGCTGCTGGCTCGACCGGTATACTCAAGACTGTTGAGCTATATAACCCGGCCAGTAACGGGTGGAGCTATACAGGTAACCTTATCGAAGGCCGCTACGGACACACTGCGACTCTCTTGCCAAATGGCAAGGTGCTGGTCGTGGGTGGGGAAGTTGGAGCTGATCAATTGACTAATGGTGCGGAACTCTACGATCCGGCAACCGGAACCTGGAGCGGGACCGCTGCCGCTGCCATCACTGCCCGCATTGGTCATCTGGCAACACTGCTCGCTAACGGTAGGGTGTTGGTCGTGGGGGGCTTCGGTGGACTGCTCCTGAACAGTGCCGAAATCTACGACCCAGCCACTGAAGAGTGGAGCAGCATCGCGAACCTCAATTCCGCCCATTATCCCCACACGGCAACACTGCTCGCTGACGGAAAGGTGCTGGTCGTGGGCTTGACCGCAGGTAAACCCACCAGCAGCGCGGAGCTATACGATCCGGCCACTGGAACGTGGAGCGTTACCAGCAGCCTTAACATGGTCTATAGTTCTCACACAGCGACGCGACTGCCTGATGGCAAAGTCCTTGTGGCGTGGGCCGACAGCACAGCTCCCCATCGCGCGGAGATCTCCAACCCAACAAGTGGGACGTGGAGTAACACAGGTGCTCCCAGTGTCGGAGGGAGCGCAATACTGCTGCCTAACGGCAACGTCCTGGCCCCCTCAGCGAGTTCCACGGAGTTGTATGACCCGGCTACGGGAATGTGGGTCAGCACAGCTGGTCTCTATACATCACGCTTTTTCTATACAGCAACGCTTCTTGCAAACGACAAGGTGCTGGCCATGCTGGGCACCAACTTCAATCCCAACAGTGCGGAACTATTCGACCTTGGCCCACCCGAGTCTGGGACACTCGCGAGCGTCTCGGCTGCCAGCTTCAGCTCGATGCGAATGGCCAGCGAAGGCATCGCAGCAAGCTTCGGCACTGGTTTGGCCACCGCGAGCATCGGCGCTACCACGCTCCCGCTGCCAACTTCACTCGCCGGGACCACTGTCAAGGTCACGGATAGCGCTGGCACCGAGCGCCTCGCTCCACTTTTCTTTGTCTCCCCCACACAGGTCAACTATCAGATTCCATCGAAAACAGTCGCCGGTCTGGCGACACTGACTATTACGAGCGGCGATGGCACAGTCTCCACCGGAGTGGCTATCGTTAGAGCGGTTGCGCCGAGTCTGTTTACCGCCAATGCGAATGGACCCGGCGTGGCGGCGGCGGTCGCGTTGCGCGTCAAGGCTGACGGCTCGCAGAACTATGAGTCAATTGCGCAGTACGATGCACAAAACAAGTTCATCTCGAGGCCACTCGACCTCGGCCCAGAAACCGATCAGGTCTATCTGATTCTATTCGGGACTGGAATTCGACATCGCAGTTCGCTCTCGGCGGTCATTACTACCATCGGGGGCACATATGCCGAAAGCAGCTTTGCCGGGCCACAAGGAGACTTTGTCGGGCTCGACCAGGTCAACGTACTGCTACCCCGGAGCCTGATTGGGCGCGGCGAAATGGACGTGCTGTTGACAGTGGAAGCGCAGATGGCCAACCCTGTTCGGCTCAGCATCAAATGAGCAGGCGCTTGATTGATGCGCCTTCATTTCATCACAAAAAATCGCGATGAACAGGCATCGAGCACTGCTTATCCTTCTGACGCGTCAAAAAGCCGTCAATTCGGCCCGCGCACAAGTGCCGACCGGCACCATCGCTGGCGTGGTTAGCGACCCATCGGGAGCTACTGTGCCAACAAAGGAGGCCCATGGCTGACGTTCTTCATCAATTGAACCCGGATTCCCATTTTTTCCAACGAAAGACCTGAGCAACGCGGGCGGCCGAGCGCTTCCGCTCCCGGCCGCGTCACTTCCCATGACTTTGTTCGGCGGCATCGTCGCCGTAGTTTAATCGCAATTCGGCACTCCGAGGAAGCAGGGAAGCTGGTCAATAACCACACCGGCATACACATATATATTTGGAGACCGGTTGTCATCGTCAGACAGGAACGAACCGTTCAAACCAAAATGCCGAGTTTGGCTATCGCACACGTGCTACCTTTACGGGGCCGGCTTCGGGTAAAGCCAGCGTCAGCGCCATGGCTGACCAACTCGTGCCAGCCGCCGACATCCACTGATCGTAACCGTGCGGGAAGCCAGCGTCAAAATAGGGCTGGAAGCCGAGAGCCCGGGTCTTCACATACCACGAACCATCCTCCTGCTGCGTACTGAGCAGGTATCTGATTCCGCGTTGGTAGGCTGGATCGGAAACCGGCAACCCGCCGATTTGCAGCGCAACCAGACTCTTTCCGGTGGCGTAGGCTGTACTCTGCATAGATGGGAGGTCAGCCCAGCCGCCATCCGAGCGCTGGGTGGCTAACAGCTCATGCCTCGCTTTCTGCGTTGCCACCTTGTCCGTGCCGGCCCAGGCCAGTCCCGATAAACGC
>JBDTUW010000563.1:0-3724 GCA_040007555.1 Acidobacteriota bacterium
ACCCTCCCTGATTAGCACGACCTACAGCCAATTGCCGGTAGCAGCCGATTCGCTCGTGCTTGAGACTCACTTTCTGACATCCCTTGTCGCCGAGGGCGACAAGGGGCTGAGAGAGAAGCGCTCGCGAAATGACTGTTGCGGGCCACTAGATTCAGCTGAAGGACTCTGGCCTTCAGCTTCCGGCGGCGGCAGTCGCTCGCACATGCAAGTCCTGGATCGAGTCAGCCACAGCTTTGGGATGGCGGAAGATCATCGTGACGTGTCCGCAGTCGGCTCTGCGGATCTCGCCCTGTACGACTGATTCGACCATGGCTGTCTAGAGACGCCGCTTACGTCTCAAAGGATCTGCGTCACGCGCGAGTGGCGACGACTTCAAGATATTCGGCTTCAACGTGCGTTGTGCCGTCGGTTGCGACGTTGTGCTGCCCCCATAGATTCTCAAGGTCCTGGCGCAATGCAGGTCGCTTGTCCTCGGGTAGAGCCGCAAAGGCAAGCTGCATTGGACCCAGATACGCAAGGTGAAACTCGAAGGTCTCAGGTATCGAAAGCGGAAACTTCATGGCAATGGAGACCGGCGTCATGCCCAAGTCAGCGATCCCTTCGCGCAGTCGCTCGCGAACGGTAGCTTCATCTCCCCATAGGGTCGGGGGCGGCACCCCCGGTGGAGGGGGTACGTGAGCGGCCATAGTTCTGAACATCTGCCCGATAAACCCGCGGGGAGTCCAACTTGCCAGAGCAATCTGTCCGCCTGGCCGGCAAACGCGCACGAGCTCAGCGGCGGCCAGTTCCGGACGAGGAGCGAACATCACCCCAAACGCACTGACGACGAGATCGAAGGAGCCGTCGGGATAGGGGAGGCCCTCTGCGTCACCCTCATCGAACTGAATCTTCACTCCTTCAAGCGTCGCACGAAGGCGCGCTTGCTCGAGCAAATTGGTGGCGATATCGACGCCGGTCACGATCGCGCCGGCTTTCGCTGCAGGAATCGCGAGATTGCCAGTCCCGCACGCTACATCCAGGACGCGGGCTCCCGGTATGATGTGACGACGAGCGATAAACTCTTCATCGGCTCCCTCGATCACCTTTGCAAGTATCCCGTAGTCTCCCGCCATCCATGTAGCTTTGATACGAGTCTTCAGCGATTCAAGATTGGCAATTGTATCAGTCATAGATTCCTCCCTGGTTTCGGAGATTGTGTTGCCTGGTATAACGCGAGCATGCAAGCCTGACGCTTCGTTCGCAGCTACGTTGGCCTGTTAGAAGCGGATTCTTCAAGACGTTCAGCGAGCCACACCTTGATAATGGATTGCCGGGTAACGCCGATCCTTCCTGCCTCTCGATCCAGTGACTCAATCATCCAGGTAGGAAAATCGACATTCACGCGTTTCTGTTTCTGCAAAACTCGCGTCGCCCTGGAGACCTCCAAAGAAGAGGTGATATCGGCCCCCTGATCAAACTGCTTGTCGAAAACTCGAGCTTTCATAAAGTGCTACTTCCTCTGCCCGCGATCGGCGGACAGAAATGAGTCGAATCCGAGCATCTCGGTAGGTGGTGACGGCTGACCAGTGTTTTCCACTGATAATCCCGATCACCAGATATCGTGGTTCATCCTCCGTGGTTGCCGGGATTTCCAGTAACCAGGGGTCATTCCACAACAGTTGCGCATCAGTGAAGTTGATGCCGTGCTTTCTGAGATTGGCCTGACTTTTGGCCTCGTCAAACTGGAAGAAGAGCACGACATAAAAACTATACCATTATTGACTGAATTAAAGGCTTCGGCCGGTCCAATACCCAGATGTTCGGATTTGACTGTAAGATGCGTGCAGACGCTCGTCGCCGCCGGCGAGCTGTGGCCGAGATACTCTTGAATCAGTCGCTGGTTGACACCGGCTTCGAGCAAGAGTGGGTAGCGCAAGAAGCTTGTCCTCTTCATCCTTGCCGCGTGGGCGATTCCTGGGAGTCTCGTCCGCCTCTGAGATAAGCAGGGCCTCCTGCCGAACTGGACTACGAATCAACCATCCTCGCTGGACCGCAAAGTTAAAAACAGCGCGCAACCGGCGAAGAGTGTGGTTGACGCTCGAAATCTTCTTCAAATCGGCTGGGCGTTCTTTAGTTGCCTTCAGATATGGCGTGTCAATCTGATGCCGCTTGTAGAGCTCGGGGTGATGGTACGAGACCTCCGACACTGAGAGATCCCCGAAGTAGTTCCGGAGGCCCTTAATCTCGGCTTGCGCTTGGCGCCGTGCGCGCATCCCTACGATCTTCCTGACACCGATGTACTCAGGCTCCGTGACGCGCGCGTCAGACCGGCACGCGCGCGTCAGAGTAGATATCCGCCTCTGGGAAAAAGTCATATGGCTGCAGCTGCCGAATGATCATCAGCGCGTGGTAGCGATTGGTGGCTCGTCGTTCGCTTGTCTCTAGGTGCCCACAGAGGATCCTTTCGACATTCTGACAAACGGCGTGAACGGGGTGTTCCTGCGTGGATATGTGCTGGGGGCGCGCGGCGGCACTGTCGTGTTGTGGCCCTCGACGGCCAACTTGAGCATCGCTTGAAATTCCATTCTCCGATCTGCGTGTAGCTCTCTGCTTTGTGGGTTCCTTCTCAGCCATAAGCCACTTGGGTTACTACCGCCGCACAGCAGGCGTCCCTTCCAGAACGATTGAGCCGGCGCACTTTCGAACCTCGCCGATCGCATCGATAAGGTCCCCTTTCCCTCGATACGGCCTTACGCAATTCGCGATGAGTTTCCATGACCGTCAAGCAGCCTCGACTGCCAAGTACCATCAGCGCGTTCCTTGATCCGGGATGCATCGGAGCGACGACGTTCGGGAGGCGTTGCTGTTGCTGTGGCTGAGTGTTCACGATTGCTGGGGGCTACTTCTTCCGCCTCAAGAACCCCTGACCATCATATACAGCCACAAGCTCCCAACCTTCGAGCGCGAGCTTGTTAAGTGTCTCCTCGTTCAACTCCAGCCCGGCCATCCGAATGACCTTGTACTCCCCAAGCGTGATTGTTGAGAGAGTGCGTTCGCTATCTGAATTCAGCAGTGGTTTGTCGAACTCCTTGAGCATTTTCCAGGCGAGGATATAGCTTCCGTCTGAATCCTTTCTGGCCACCTGAAAGCAGACGAGAATGTCCCAGGAGTCATAATCGATTGACCTCAACACGTACGTTCTACCAACTTCAGCTCTGACTCCTCTGCCGACCCGCATTCCATTGAGGAGACCACCCTCTCCCATTCGGCGCGCCGTGGCGCGTGCATCGGCGATTAGCGTGGGAGTCTTAAGTGACGCGAGACTTTTGGCTGCAGGGTGTTCCAGTGTGACCGAATCGATATCACCCTCGGGGATGACTCCAATGACGCCGTAGTCGGCGCCGGCAAACCCCACAGAAAACCTGTCGCCGCTCAGTTCAATGTCGCTCCCGCGCCCGTACTCGTGAGTCTTACGAATGAAGGAATAGTAGGCACCGCCGCCCCTGATCGTAGACTTCTCTGGTTTGTCGAAGATTTCCCTCGGCATAAGTCTGATCAGGCCAGTACCTGGTCTTTTCAAGAATTCACGATACTTTTCGTAGTCAGCTCGAGCGGGCTCGTGGAACTTGTCTTCAAGCACTTTCAGTTCTGAGCGGAGGTTCAATATCTTCCCGAGCGTCTCCGACCGATCGTCCGTTTGACCGAACACGGTACCCGTTGCGAACAGTAGAACAACTATTCCCAA
>JBDTUW010000564.1:0-3723 GCA_040007555.1 Acidobacteriota bacterium
CACCTGACAGCTCCAGCTGGCATTCCAACTGTGTGGCTCTTCCTGGTCATCATAGAGAAGACCGAAGACCGAGCCGATCGTACCGCTGGTGGTGATCAGGTTGCCGCCAATACGGTTGACGATCAAGCGAGTGTTGTTGCCATCAAGGATCGAGGGAATGCTCGAAACAGCCAGGACACGCGGTGCCCGGTTGTAGCCCGCACCGACGACTCCGTTGAAGAGGAGAGTCGCAGTCACCGAGTTACCATCACATCCCGGAAGCACGCCATCATAAAGCGCAGCGAAAGCTTCCGCTCCAAGATTTGCCTGGTGCAGTGAATCCGTCTTCACATACTCGTCACCAATCAGGAAGTTAAAGCTATACGGGCAGCCATTGACTCCATCGGCGGCGATCGCAACGAGAAAACCCGTTGTGGTGGGGTCCTGCTCCGAGGCAAGGAATGTCAGCGTCTGGTTCGCGGTCAGGCAAACGAAACGATCCGACACGCTGCAGCTCGATCCCTCAACAAAGAAAAGGTGAACGAAAGCAGCCGAGGTCACACTCGTGTTCGTCAGATTGAAACGGGTGTTCGTCAGATTCGGCGCCGACGATGATGAGGTATAGTAGTTGTAAACGAGGATCGAACCAGCCTTCTGGTCACTGATCTCCGAGGTGGGCGGGAACGTAAGTCCCGGATCAGCAGCCATTGCCGCCGTCCCCATCACAACCAGCGCGCACAGCGCCAACAGCGCTTCTGTGAGTCTGCGTGAGGTTCGCATTGTCGAGTATCTCCTTTGGAAGTTGTCTAGTGTTAGTTTTTGTTGGTCACGCGCGGGTCGTTTGAATCGCCTCGTACACCGCTCGCACCGTCCCTGAGATGAAAGCATTTGAACATCTAATCATGCGCCAACGCGCCACTGCCAAGAACGACCGTCCGTCAGGTAGATGAAATGTCGGTTGTAGCGAGTGCTCTCTAGCCAAGCCAACCACCGCACCTCATTCCCCTGCGTTTTCGCAAAACTGTCAATCTACTCGCAGGCCTTCTTTGGGATGCTTTAAAGGTCGTGAGGAAAGCCTACGGTGCAGCGAAGATTCTTATATCACGGGTTCTATCAATTTAGCAATAGAACTTTTGCACTTTCTCCGGCTTACCTCAAGCGCCACAGTAACTGGCGCTTCCTGCAAAGAACTTAATATTTCCGCGGCCGCCGACCAGAATTCGCGTGGAAATTCAGATTTCCGCAACGACCTCCGGTCCCAATCGCCAAAGGAGACTCCCTTAGCTGATCCCTGATTGGCATCTCACTGGGATATCCAGGCGAGCCAAACGAGCGGAGAAGTGAACAACGAAGTAGATAACAAGGATGAGCCGTGCAGGGATCGAACCTGCGACCCTCTGGTTAAAAGCCAGATGCTCTACCGACTGAGCTAACGGCCCAATCTCTCAAGGTATGCACTTCATTCTCAAGGAGCGTGACCCGGGCCTCGACATTGTAAGGGCCTTGACCGCGCGGAGATAGTACCCGGTTAGTCTTCCACCGTCAACTGTTTTGCAGCCCGTGCGCGGTGATCCAAGCTGATTAGATCGGGGCGCATCAAATCGGGCTCTGAAGGCTCAATAAAGATTAAAGGTGAATTCGAGCTGTCCTCGAACGGTCACCGCAGCGCCATTTTTTGTCGCCGGCTGAAAACGAATCTTCTTCGCTGCCTCTATTGCCTTCTCCGTCAGACCATCCGGCAGACCACGAATTACTCGCACACTGGTCACCTGGCCATCACTCGTAAACACTGCGCTCAGAACCACCGTGCCCTGTATCTTGTTCTGCCGCGCCTCCTCGGTGTACTTGGCCTTCTCTTTGAAGAGAATCTGGATACGGCCCACACCGTCGCGCCCCATATCAAGGATGCCCCCGCTTCCGCCGGGCCCTCGTCCTCCGCCAAACGAGGCGTCTCCACCTCCCGCATTACCACCGTTACCTGGACCGGCTCCTCCCCCGCCACCTGGCCCAACGCCCGTTCCCGCCCCGCGGCCGATCCCGGCAATCGTGCCCGGTCCGCTGGATGGAGGGGCCGGCGCCCCTTGAGGATCGCCAATTGGCCCTTTTAACTCCGGAAGGGCCTTCGGATCACCGTACACGGTCGACGCAACAGGAAGGCTGGGGTTCTTTATCTTCGGCGGTTCAGGATTTGGCATGACGATTTGAGGCGTCAGCGCCATCTGCGGTGGATTACCCTTGCTCGGAGGCGTGACCTGTTCGCGGCCACCGCCGCCGCCACCATGCGCCTGCTCGACCTTTGGCTTGCTTCCGCCAGTAAAACCACCTTTGCCCCGCGGAGTTTCCTTCGGAGCATCCGCCACTTTGACGTCCACCGGGGGCGCCGTCAGTTGCCCAAGCAGTTCCAGCTTCTCTTCTTCCGGCTTGGTCGTCTTGCCAAAACTAAACAGGCCACCAAGAAGAAATGAGGTGAAGATAAATGCGTAGGCGATCATGGCCGTTGCGACACCCGCCTGCAGCAGTCGCTGTCGTCGACGCGTCGTCCCATCGCCTTTGAGGACCGATGCGACAAAGCCACGCGGGTCTCGGCGGAACTCCTTCGCGGCGCCGCTCAACTCGCGACCAACTCTCGTATAGATCGGCTCGTCCTTCAACAGGAATTCGAAATCGCCGAGTTCGCCCGGTTTGATTGCAGGAGTCTTCTTCCCAAAATCGTCGATGAAGATGGTCATCGACTCCCGCAGGCGCTTAACAATGCTTCCTGATTCGGGAACCAGAAACTCGTTCTCACCAACCGGTGCCGATTTGCCAAAATACTTGACGAACTGACCGAAACCGTCTTTAACTCCAGCGAAGAGGCCAGCTTGCTCGGGAATCGTAAATCGCCCTTCGGCTCCTGCCTGATTGACCGGGGCCTTCTTGCCAAAATATTTAAAAAATTGGCCAAAACCTTCACCGAGGCGGCTAAAAATCGACCCTTCCTCCGGAAGAATAAACGACATTCCACCCTCAGCCTTTTCGGTCGCCGCCGCCTCCCTGGACGTTCCATTACCCGTCGCCGAAGCAAGTGCTGTGACCCTTGACTGCAATATGGGAGGCTGTCTGACCGGTTCCTGCGACCCTGCCATCTCCGGCTGCCTGGTGCGGGAGGTCTGAGAAACCGCAGGCTCTTCGGCCGCGCGACGTACCTCGGGCTGTCGAAACGGTGTCGGCGTTTCCGCGAGGCGCTCCGTTGCCGGAAGATCCGGTGCCGGAAGAGCCAGTGCTGGATGAACGGCTACTGGATGGATGGGTTCCAGCCGCGTTTCCTTTACCAGCCGTTGAGTCAGATCTTGCGCCGCAACCGGCGTCATCGTCTGTGTCCTGCGCAGGTGTTCTTCAGCGTTCAGAAGCAATTCAGTATCGTTTGGACAGTACTGAAATCCGTTCGGAAACTGCTTTTCACAAGTAGGACAGATCTTCATACGTGCTCACCCCTCCCAGCAATACTCATCAATCTTAGGCTGGCATCCTCTCAAAATCAAGGCGGTCAAAATCAAGGCGGACTCCATCATGTCAAGGAGGACTCCATCGCTGATTGAACGCCCCTGATGCGATTCCCTTGCAGCTCCAGACCGTTAAAGACGTTGTGATTATAGCACCAAAACGTTCACACACGGCCGAACCAAAATCTGTAAACACCTCCCCTTCGATGCAGATCGCTGCTTCCGGGATGCAGGAACCATTGAAGTTTAGACAGAAAAGCGC
>JBDTUW010000565.1:0-3720 GCA_040007555.1 Acidobacteriota bacterium
GAATGTGGATCACTGCAACGAAATGAAGGAGAGACCATGCGTTTGGTGAGACTTGATCGCACCTTGGTTGTCATGAGCGCGGTTTTGCTGACGCTGATCGCACTCAATCCGCGAAGTGCAAAAACAGCAGGTAATGATTGGGAAGAAACGCTGCGCGGGATTCCGCAACCGGAGCGCATCAAGGAATACATGCGACGACTCTCGGCGGAACCGCACGCAATCGGCTCTGTTGAAGGAAAGCGAAATGCCGAATGGATACGCGATCAATTCCGCGCGTGGGGATTAAAAAGTGAGATCGAAGAGTTCGATGTTCTTTTTCCGACACCGAGGGAGCGCGTGCTCGAACTGACCGCACCCGAAAAGTTTCAGGCATCGCTCAAGGAGCCCGCAGTCGCTGCTGATCCCGATTCCGGGGACGCCAACCAGCTGCCAACCTACAATGCATACTCCGGCGATGGCGATGTCACCGCGCCTCTTGTCTATGTCAATTACGGCGTCCCCGCCGACTACGAGCAACTCGCGAAGCTTGGCGTTGATGTCAAAGGCAAGATTGTCATCGCAAGATACGGAGCGAGTTGGCGCGGGATCAAACCCAAGGTCGCCTACGAACATGGCGCCGTTGGATGCATCATCTATTCGGACCCGCGTGATGATGGCTTCGTGCAGGGCGATGTCTATCCCGAAGGCCCTTACCGCCCTGAGCAGGGTGTGCAACGCGGAAGTGTCATGGATATGCCCATTCACCCCGGCGACCCGCTGACGCCGGGCTGGGGAGCGATCAAGGGAGCGCGCCGCCTGACCCGTGCGGAAGCGAAGACGATTCTCAAGATTCCGGTGCTCCCGATCTCGTATGGGGACGCGCTGCCGTTGCTCAAGGCATTGCGCGGTCCGCTGGCTCCGGAAGCCTGGCGCGGCGCACTGCCAATCACCTATCACATCGGCGCGGGACCAGCCACGGTTCATCTCAAGGTGTTTTCGAATTGGGACACCCATACGCTCTACAACGTCATTGCGCGCATTGAAGGAAGCTCACTGCCCGACCAATGGGTCATTCGTGGCAACCATCACGATGCCTGGGTCAATGGCGCATCCGACCCGGTCAGTGGGATGGCGGTGGTCTTGGAGGAGGCACGCGCCTTCGGTGAGCTTCTGAAGCAGGGATGGCGACCGCGACGGACGATCATCTTCGCAGCGTGGGACGGCGAGGAGCCCGGACTGCTGGGCTCGACTGAGTGGGCAGAACAGCATGCATCCGAGTTGCGTGAGAAGGCGGTGGTTTATATCAACTCGGACAGTAATGGCAAGGGAACCCTCAGCGCCTCTGGTTCCCATACCCTCGAACGCTTCATCAACGATGTCGCGCGCGCGGTTCAGGATCCCAAAGAGCGGCGATCGTTGTGGGAGTCGATGCGGTCGCGAAGACTCGCCGCGGCAAGAAACGAGGACGACCGTCGCGCTCTTGCGACACGAAATGACCTGCCGATCGGCGCCCTGGGTTCTGGGTCGGACTACACTGTCTTCATAGATCACTTAGGAATCGCCTCACTCAACCTCGGCTTTGGCGGTGATGGGGGCGGAGGCGTCTATCACTCCATCTACGATTCATTCGCCTGGTACACGCGCTTCTCGGATTCGACTTTTGAGTATGGCAAGGCTTTGGCGCAGGTGGCAGGAGTCGCCGTCCTGAGACTGGCTGACGCAACCGTTCTGCCCTTCGAGTTTACGAACCTTGCCACTACCATTGCCGGCTATGTCGACGAAGTGGGAAAACTCCCACACACGAACGTCGATCTCGGGCCACTGCGCGCGGCAGCTGAGCGTTTGTGGCAGAGCGCCGATGGGTACGATCGAGCACTCCGCGAGCGTTCGCTCGCTGGCGCGCTGACTGCGACACAACTCAAGGCACTCAATCAACTGCTGCTTCAGTCCGAGCGCAAGCTGCTTTCCGATGCTGGTCTGCCGCGTCGAGACTGGTTCAAGCACCAGATCTATGCGCCGGGCTTCTACACCGGATACGGCGTCAAGACGCTCCCTGGAGTTCGCGAGGCTCTGGAGGAGAACAAGTGGGAGGAAGCCACGGCGCAGGTGATGATCGTCGGCCGCGCCCTCGATAGTCTGACTGCTTTGATTGACAGTGCCACTGTTGAGCTTGGCAAGAAATAGTTCCGATGAATTAGACTGCAGACGAACGATAGGAACTGCGGGGACAACAACAACTGCAGGGACAACTGGGACAGGGACAACTGGGACAGGGACGACAGCCACGATCAGGTGTCTTCCCGTGAGGCAGGAAATTGGGGAAAGGAACTCTAAACTGATGATCGCTTCGGATGCGGCTGTGCTTGCTGTCCCGGTTGTTCCTATACAAATCACATCCGGTTCAAAAACCACTGAGGCAACAACATGAACGACGAAACCGACGTCTACAAAGTAGTCATCAACCACGAAGAGCAGTATTCGATCTGGCGCGCCGATCGCGACCTCCCTTTGGGTTGGCGCGAATCCGGCAAGCAAGGTGGCCGCGCGGAATGCCTCGCTTATATCAATGAGGTATGGACCGACATGCGACCCCTCAGCCTCAGAAAGAAGATGGATCAGGCCGGATCATAGCGACCACCACCTCGCTTCCCAGTCGTCTCCCTCGACCACAAGGGCGGCGACAAAGCCATCTCCCGCTGAAAGCGAGACCAACTTCCAGTTGCGTTCGTCTCGGGTCGCTTCAACAATGTGCCGTACACGGACTGGTTCATGAGGCGCGAGCGTGACTTCGAAATGATCGAGTGGAAGCGACAACCCGTCCCCTCTCGCCTTTAGATACGCTTCCTTGCGCGTCCAGCAATTGAAGAAGCCCCGGTCACGCTCGTCCCGCGGCAATGAACGCAGTGAGTCGACTTCTGCGGGAGTGAAGTAGTTCTCGGCGATGGTTTCATCCGCCGGGCCGGGGCGAATCATCTCGAGATCGATGCCCACCGCGCGCTCGAGTGTGAACGCAAACAGCGCCAGGCCATGTGAGTGAGAGATGTTGAAGCGCACTCTCTCACCCGCATCTCCGTCGAGCGAGGGCTTTCCGTGTGACGAGTACCGAAAGGCGACGAGTGAGGGATGGAGCCCGAGATAGCGCCCGAGAGCGATCCTCAGCAGACCGCGCGCTGCAGTGAAATGAAGTCGATCGCGTTCAAAGTGGAACGACGACGCTCGGGTTCGCTCGTCAGCGTCAAGCAGAGAAAGCAACTCTCCGAGCTCTCCCTCCGATCGATCCAGCGGCACCCGCCAGATGTGTACCTCATTTGGAGGCATCCTCATCTGCGGGGCGGCAGCGGGCCACTTGTCCAAAGTCGACGAGTTCATTCTCTGATAGCTACCATCTCAAGTGTTGAGGACCAGATCAATATCTCGCCCGATGAGATGCAGAAGCGATTTCTCAGACGCGTGAAGAAAGAAGTGATCACCCGGCAGCATATGCGCCGCAAACCGGCCGCTCGTCTGCTCGCTCCACAGCTCGACTTCGGAGAGAGGGACGTCTTCGTCCTGAAGCCCACCAAACGCGGTCAAACCCACCGGCAGCGGGAGACGCTCCTCATACGAATAGGTCTCACTGACCTCGAAGTCAGCGCGCAGAATCGGAATCATCAGTTCCATCAGCTCAGGATGTTCGAGCACTTCGCGCGGGGTTCCGTTGAGGCGTCGCAACTCCGCGACAAACTCCGGGTCGGGAAGATC
>JBDTUW010000566.1:0-3703 GCA_040007555.1 Acidobacteriota bacterium
GGCACGCCGCCACAACTGACAACTGACAACTGACAACTGACAACTTCCGCCAATGGATTCGCAAGCGTTCAAACAAACGATGTCACAGTTCGCCAGTGGGGTGACTGTGGTCACCACGACGCTTGATGGGCGCCACTACGGTTTGACTGTCAGTGCCTTCACAAGCGTTAGTCTCAACCCTCCGCTCGTCCTTGCCTGCATTGACAAGAGACTCGAGGCTCACGGGGTTATTGAACGCGGCGGTATCTTTGCTGTCAATATTCTCTGTGAAGAACAGCTCGAGATCGGAAGACGCTTCGCCGGAATGATCCCGGAAATCATCGACAGGTTCGATGGCATAGCCTATTCGACCGCTACCACGGGGAGTCCGATTCTTCCAGACTCCCTGGGCTGGGTTGATTGCTCGGTATGGAAGGTCTACGACGGAGGCGATCACTCCATCTTCGTCGGAGAAGTTCTTGCATCCAGCGCCGCGGTTGAGGTTCTTCCGCTCGTCTATCACAACCGGGAGTGGCGTCGCACCGGCGCGCTCGGGTTCGAATAACCCGCCTCCGACATAGGCGCGACATCGATTTGCCGCGGATTCGGAAGCCAGACGGGACGAAAGTCTCGCCATCCATCTTCCGCGGAGCGAGCACCACATGAACATTCTTGTGCTCAATTGCGGCAGCTCAACCATTAAGTTTCAGCTGCTTGTGACCGATGCCGAGCGGATCGCCGGCAACACCGACCATCGGCTTGCGCGTGGGACGGTGGAGCGTATTGGTGGCGAAGCGCTGCTCTCGCTGCAGGTCGAAGGCGGAGCGACGAGCAAAACTGCCGCGCCTCTACGCGACATTCGCGCCGCGGTCGAGTTCATTATCCACTGGCTGGTTTCGGAGCAATCAGGACTGAGCGAAATCGGCGGGACCGTCGATCTCCACGCACTTGGACATCGTGTCGTGCATGGTGGCGAGCGCTTTCGACAATCGGTACTCATCGACGACGAGGTCATGCGTGATATCGAGGACTGCATTCACCTCGCGCCGCTGCACAACCCTGCCAATATCAAAGGTATTGTCGCTGCCCGTGAGATCCTCGGTACGCAGGTGCCACAGGTTGCCGTCTTTGACACCGCCTTTCACCATACCCTGCCGGAACATGCTTACCTCTACGCGCTGCCATATCAGTTCTATCGCCGCCATTCCATTCGACGCTACGGGTTTCACGGGACATCGCATCGCTATCTTGCGCACCGCTACCGACAGCTCCGCGGCTTGACCCTTGAAGAGACCAGCATCATCACACTTCATCTAGGGAACGGATGTTCGGCGACTGCGATCAAGGCGGGAAAGTCGATTGACACCTCGATGGGCCTGACCCCGCTTGAGGGGCTCGTCATGGGGACACGCTCGGGCGATCTCGACCCGGCGACCGTCGACTTCATCGCCACGAAGGAAGGTCTGTCTTTGGGTGAAGTCGAGAGTCTGCTCAACAAACAGTCGGGTCTGCTTGGGATTTCAGGACTGACCCACGACATGCGCGAGCTGCTACATGAAGCGCGGGAGAATAATGACCGCCGTGCGCAATTGGCGATCAATCTGTTTTGTTATCGCGCGCGGAAGTACGTGGGGGCCTACCTTGCGGCGATGGGAGGCGCCGCTGCGCTTGTCTTTGCGGGTGGCATCGGCGAGAACTCAGCCGAGGTGCGTGCGCGCATCTGCGACGGGTTGCAATGGATGGGACTTGAACTTGATCCCACGCTCAACGAGGAGATGACGGGAGGCGTGGAAGGTGTCATCAGTAAAGATGGCTCCAGACTCGCAGCGTTTGTCATCCCGACAGATGAAGAGCTGCTCATCGCACGCGACACCGTTCGGGCGGTTGAGGTAAGCGTCCGGATGGGACAGCGCGAGTAGTCGAGTCGGATCGCTGCCGCGGTTCAGGGCTTCTTGTCGGTAACCACCGGCGCCTGCAGCTTCTCCTTCTCTGCATCGACGTTGAATCTCTTGTAGTTCCCGTAATCTATGCTCTGAAAAGCGTCGATATTCTTCACCACCATGACGCGCACAGTCAGAGAAATATCCGATCGCGTCGGCAACCATATTTCGTTGTTGATGCGGTCCTGCTCGATGACGAAGCTTGCCCCCTCCTTTAGTGAAGCCAATAGCCCTCCGCCAATCTTGAACGCCTCAACCAGACGCGCTTCAACTCTCGCTACCTGCTTGTCCGTCGCATCTACCCAGAGCACACCAGCCATCTTTCCAAATAGCTTGTCTGAGGCCTTCTGAGGTTTGTAGCCGGGCATTGGCTCGAAATCGAAGACAATCACGTCTCGATTGCGAAAGCGCTCGCGCCTCGGATTGAGGAGCCTGGAAGCGCGCAGAACTTCCGCGATCGAGGTGCGACGGCCTCCATCTTCGTCAGGTTGGCCATCCCCATCCGTGTCCTTCTGTGCCTTCTTTTCCTTCTCGGTTTCCTTCTTCTCGATCTCGCGAATCCGTTTCTCCAGTCGCTTGTCTTCCTGAGCCTGATCCGCGGTCGTCAGCGGCTGTCCGTTCTTCGCGATCAAGCGGCGAATGCGATTACCCTTATAGAATGTCCTCTCGTAGGTCTCGTTCTCCTTTTCGGTAAACTTCCCGCTTTTGTCGAAGGATCGAGTCGAGACGAGTTCGGTATAGGTGTAGTTCTCGAGCAACCTGTCGATCTTCTCTTCATTCGCCGCGACTTCCTTGACCAGTGTCGGAATCTCCGGGAGGGGCTCATTCGAGAGCCTCGGAAAGTCGAAAGCCAGCTGAGTGGTGGGAGGATTGTGCAAGACTTCCTCTACCTTGATCTCATATATCTCCGATCCGAGCGTGGCCTTGATCGAGTGCGGTTCCATGACGCCATTCACCGGACGGAAATCGGAGTACTCGAAGATACGTGTTGCCTCTCCGGCGCGTATCTCCTCACGAACGAGAAGAAAGGAGGTTGGATCGAATGATAGCTTGATCTGCGCATTTCTCGATGTCGTCAGGACAACGGTACGGGCATCGCTCGCAGCCGATAGTGTGCCGAGCGAAATCTTTGATTTTTCGCGTTTGTAATCCAGCCAGAGACTACTGCGATAGGCTGCCTCGGCCTGGAAGTCGCGGCTGGTCAGGCCCGTCAGCGTGCGCAGGCCATCACGCGAATCGCGCCCCCAGCCCGATTTGCCGTTGAACCCGGCGCTTGTTTCAAAACCGCGCACCTCGAGTGTGGTGATCAGCAAATTGGGTCTTTGCGTGGTAGCTCGATACGACCCGTTGGCTCCGTCGCTTGAGCGGATAACCGAGGCTTTGACGCTTCGTGACTTGATGGCGCGCAGGGCCTTCTCGCCGCCCATTGCCTTGCTCGCGCGTTTGAGAATGCTGTCGGCTGACTGGGCTCGCACGCTGGTCGAGACGATGAGAAGAAAAGCGGTGAAAAACAGACAATATCGGAGACTGCGGCAGGAAACCGAAGTGAGCATGAAGGAGCTCCCGGGGATGCGATCGTTTTCTGCGCGCGGCGCCCACGTTGGAGCGCGTCTACAGCGACCGAGGGTAAGGCAGCTCATGACCAGGGCACGCACTCCCCATTCTAAGCTGTTCAAGGCCACTTACAAGGTTTCCTGAGGAGTGTCGCTCTGATCCCTTGGATCGCGGATGAACGGTTTGACCGGAACGATGCCGGTTGGGGAACACGAAGACTCACGCGAAGG
>JBDTUW010000567.1:0-3702 GCA_040007555.1 Acidobacteriota bacterium
AGGGTGTGTCTCTTTTCCTCTTGACACCGTCACCTGCTTCATAGATGAACTCTGGGACGCTCTGCGCTCTCGCCCTCCAACTGACCACTGACCACTGGCAACTGACAACTGACAACTGACAACTGGCAACTGACAACTGACCACTGACAGCTGAACTGGCAACTGACTGGCAACTGGCAACTGGCTCGCGTATGATGAAAAGTCACCGACTGGGAAGATTATCGGCAGGCTATATCAACGAAGATGGAGGCTATGGACGGCACAATCAAAGGCGCAGCACCTGGCGCAGGAATCGAAGGTGGTGAAGTTATCCTGACGTGTTCGGACTACGACAGCACCGACTATCGGTCTTGCCGGGTCTACTTTGGCGCGGATCAGGGCCGACTGGTGAGCGCTTCGCCGACCCGAGTTATCGCCGCGATCCCGGAATATGAGATCGGTGTTTCGGCCGACCACTTGAGACTCGAAAGCAGCTTTGGCAGCAGCGACTTCCCATTCCTGCTCGGCGCCAAGATCGCAGAGAATCTTCATCCCGTGGCGAATCCCGCGATTGATCCTGATGACGGAAGCATCTATGTCACGCTCTCGGGAACTCGCGGACAGAAGGTCGGGGTCTCGATCTACCGCATACTTCCCGATGGAACCGTCTCGCCTTTTATTTCCGAGATCGTCAATCCAACCGGACTCGCGTTTGATCGAGAGGGCACCCTTTTTGTCACGAGTCGTTATGACGGTACCCTCTATCGCATCTCGCCCTTCAAGGAAATCAAGGCATTTGCAACCGAGTTGGGAATCGCGACCGGAGTCGCGTTTGACCACAGCGGCACTGCCTTTGTCGGGGACCGTAGTGGGACCATCTACCGCATCAATGAGATTGGTGAATCCCGACCATTTGTCACGCTTGAGCCAAGTGTCGCCGCGTTTCACCTTGCCTTCGGTCCGGATCAGGACCTGTTTGTAACGGGACCGACCGTCTCATCCTTCGACCGTGTGTCGCGCATCGACGCGACGGGCAATGTCACCAGTTTCTATACCGGCCTGGGGCGGCCTCAGGGGCTCGCTTTCGACGTCGATGGGAATCTCTATGTAGCGGCTTCGCTGCGAGGGCATCGAGGGATCGTGCGCATCACGCCGGACGGGCGGCGAGCGGAAATGGTAGTTTCCGGCGCGACCCTCGTGGGCCTCGCCTTTACCGAGCGTGGCGACATGATCGTTGCCGGGACTCAGCGTGTCTATCGTCTGCCGCTCGGCATCGAGGGCTTCCTACTTCACGATCGCTCGGAGCGCACTTGACCGGAATGCAAGTGGAAACTGACGTGAGCAAACAAGCTGCCTCCTCCCTTGAGGCGAAAGAGCAGGAATTACGCGGCATCGTGCGGGGCATGGATTCCGTGATCGTTGCGTTTTCGGGGGGCGTTGATAGCGCTTACCTCGCTTATGTAGCCGCCCGCGAACTCGGCTCTCGTGCCCTCGCGGTGACTGGTGAGAGCCCAAGCTATCCAGACTTCCAGCGCGATGATGCGCTGACATTTGTGCGTCAGTACGAGATTCCGCACGAGTTCGTGAAGACGGATGAAATGGAGGATCCCCGATATCAGGCGAATCCTTCAAACCGGTGCTACTTCTGCAAGCACGAACTCTTCGGTAAGCTGGATGGGCTCGCAAAGGAGCGTGGCTTTGCGGTCGTGTGCGATGGGAATAATGCAGACGATGTTGGTGATTTTCGCCCGGGCCGGCGTGCCGCGGCGGAGCTCGAGGTGCGCAGCCCGCTCATCGAGGCCGGATTAAGCAAAGCCGATATTCGTGCCTTGGCGCGAACGGCGGGCCTGCCCGTCTGGGATCGTCCCGCGTCTGCGTGTCTATCCTCTCGCATCCCCTACGGAATGCCGGTGACGATCGAGAAGCTCTCCGTGATCGAGCGTGGCGAAGGGGTCTTGCGGGGTCTCGGATTCCGAGTTGCGAGGGTCCGTCATCATGGTGAATTGGCGCGGATCGAGATCGCACCGGAAGAATTGGCGCGCGCCCTGGATATTGACATGGCCCGGAGGATGACCATGGCGTTCAAACAACTTGGATTCAAGTTTGTCGCGCTGGATCTGGAAGGGTACCGGACCGGGGCGCTCAACGAGGTCCTCTGACAAGGAAAAGAACGGCGAGACGGATTATCCGGCTCGCCTTTTTTTTGGACCGGCTAGTCGCCGCGAATAGTTGATCGCGGTAATCACACTCGGAGGGAATTGTGCCTTTCCACGCATTCGTCGACGACTCCCGGCAGATGACGGAAGAGAATCCTTTTGAGTCAATGATGTCTCGGTTTGACCATGCGGCCCGGTTGCTCCATCTGGATCCGGACCTCTACAAGGTTCTCCGAGTGCCGAACCGCGAAATTATTATTTACATCCCAGTCTACATGGATAACGGTCACGTCGAGGTGTTTACCGGTTTTCGGGTTCAGCACAACTTCGCGCGTGGGCCGGCAAAGGGAGGTATTCGCTATTCGCCGGATGTGACGCTCGATGAGGTTCGCGCGCTGGCGGCCTGGATGACCTGGAAGTGCGCTGTGGTCAATATTCCCTTTGGTGGCGCTAAGGGAGGCGTGATCTGTGATCCATCGCAGATGTCGCTCGGCGAACTCGAGCGGATGACAAGACGCTACACCGCAGAGTTGATTGATTTCATCGGTCCCGAACGGGATGTGCCCGCCCCCGACTTGAATACGAACGAGCAGACGATGGCGTGGATTATGGACACGTATTCGATGCACGCGCGGCACACGGTGACGGCGGTGGTGACGGGCAAGCCCATCGATCTCTCCGGGTCGAGGGGGAGGCGTGAGGCAACGGGCCGCGGTTTGTTGATTGTCACCAATGAGGCGGTTGCTCGATATGGGATGAACATCAGAGACACACGGGTGGTCATCCAGGGGTCGGGAAATGTCGGCGGAATAGCCGCGCAGCTGATGCATGAGACGGGTTACAAGGTGATCGCGCTATCGGATATCCACGGAGGGATTTACGATCCAAGGGGTCTGGATATCCCCAAAGTACTTGCCTATCTCGAAGAGCATCGTTCACTTGAAAAATATCCCGAGGCTGAACCTGTCTCAAATCACGAACTGCTCGAGCTTGAATGTGAAGTCCTTCTTCCAGCAGCGACGGAGAATCAAATTACGAGTCAGAATGTCGAACGGATCAAGTGTCGGATTCTTTGCGAAGGGGCCAACGGGCCGACGACGGCGGCGGCCGACGACATTCTTGAGAAGAAGGGCGTCTTTGTTATCCCCGACATTCTCGCCAACGCAGGCGGCGTGACCTGCAGTTACTTTGAGTGGGTTCAGGACCGCATGGGTTATTTCTGGAAGGAAGAGCAGGTCAACGAGCGCCTCAAGGACATCATGGTGGCGAGCTTTCATGATGTCTGCAAGTATGCAGAGACGCACAACGTTAATATGAGAATAGCGGCCTATATGCTTGCGATCGACCGGGTTGCTTATATTACTCGAACACGCGGAATCTACGCCTGAGTGGGCCCAGGGTGGTCGCGGCGGGTGGATTGGGGGCGGGCGGACCCGGATCTGACTGCGTCCGAAGCTAATTAGTAAGAAATCCAATTGACAGAAACCGATTGGATCGTATAGATTCAACTGTAGTTGCCACAATCGTCATCACTGATCGTGGTTTACAGAAGAGTTTTAGAACAGAT
>JBDTUW010000568.1:0-3696 GCA_040007555.1 Acidobacteriota bacterium
GCCCAGCATCTTTCTTGTCGAATCCGCGGGGGCTGATCTTCCCATTCAGCATAAGATCTTCGTTCCCGGGGGCCGAGGATTCCGCGAGATCACGCGGCGCTCGAAGCAGCGAGCCGCAAGCGTTTCAGTCGTGTTTGGGAATTCGACCGCGGGTGGCGCCTATCTTCCCGGGATGTCTGACTACGTGGTCATGGTCAGAGACCAGGCAAAGGTCTTTCTCGGCGGGCCGCCGCTGGTCAAGATGGCCACGGGAGAGATCGTCGATGAGGAATCACTCGGCGGCGCCGAAATGCACTCCCGTGTGTCCGGGCTCTCGGACTACTTGGCCGAAGACGAACGTGACGCTTTGCGGATAGCTCGCGAGATCATTGCGCATCTCAATCTTCAGGAGCGGACCGCCCACCAGTACTGCGACATCCAGGAACCGATCTATCCTGCGGATGAGCTCCTCGGCATTGCATCAGCCGATATTCGAGTCCCATTTGAGGTACGCGAAATTATCTCGCGCATCGTCGATGGATCATGTTTTGAGGAGTTCAAAGGCCGCTATGGCTCAACGCTGGTAACCGGCTTTGCATCGCTTCATGGGTTTCCGATCGGCATTCTCGCCAACAATGGAGTTCTCATTTCCGAAGCCGCGGGTAAGGGCGCTCAGTTTATTCAGCTTTGCAATCAGCAGAGCATTCCCCTCGTCTTCCTGCAGAACATCACCGGGTTCATGGTTGGCCGATCATACGAAGAGCAGGGCATCATCCGAAACGGAGCGAAATTGATCAACGCAGTTTCGAATTCAACGGTACCCGCAATTACGGTCATGATTGGCGGTTCCTACGGTGCAGGGAACTATGCGATGAGTGGTCGAGCCTACGATCCACGATTCCTCTTTACTTGGCCAAACCACAGGATTGCGGTGATGGGGCCGCAACAACTGTCGGGCGTCATGGACATCATTAAGCGTGAGGCTGCAATCAAGCAGGGCCAGGTAGTCGATGAGGTGAAGCTTGCTGCCATGAAGAAGGCTCTTGAGGAACAGATCACCGCAGAATCAGATGCCTACTTCGCAACGGCGAGACTTTGGGACGATGGGATGATTGATCCGCGTGACACGCGCACAGTGCTCGGGATTGCGCTGTCAATTATCCATACCCAGCCGATCCAGGGAACGATGGAGTGGGGCGTCTTTCGCCACTAAGTAAGTAATCCTATGTCGACACTGACATTTGGGCGAATTCTGATTGCGAATCGTGGAGAGATCGCGCTTCGTGTCATGCGGGCCTGCCGATCCTCTGGTATCTCAAGCGTGGCGGTTTACTCCGATGCCGACGCGAATGCACTGCATACGCGTTTCGCAGACGAGGCAGTTCGACTGGGACCAGCTCCCAGTGCGGAGTCCTATCTCAACATCCGCTGTGTTCTTGATGCGGCGCGTCGGACGCGCGTGGACGCGATCCATCCCGGCTACGGCTTCCTCTCTGAGAACGCGGATTTTGCGAAATCCTGCGCCGAGGCAGGCGTTGTCTTTATTGGCCCATCGCCCGAAACGATTCGTAGTATGGGGGACAAGACAGTAGCGCGGGGTCTTGCCGCCGCTGCCGGCCTGCGGATTGTGCCGGGACGCGATGATGTCGATCAGCACCCGGATGCCTTGCGCGAGGCGGTCCTGGCCGTCGGGTTACCGGCGATTGTGAAGGCGGCCGCAGGCGGTGGTGGCAGGGGCATGCGAATCATCCGAACGATCGATGAACTTGATTCTGCGATTGCGTCTGCCGGGCGCGAGGCCAGACAAGCATTTGGTGATGGGCGTCTTTTTGTTGAGTGTTTCATCGAAGGTGCGCGGCATATTGAAGTCCAGATACTCGGCGATCAGTACGGCAATCTCATCCACCTTTATGAGCGCGACTGTTCGCTCCAGCGCCGCCATCAGAAAGTAATCGAAGAGAGCCCCGCCCCCAACCTGGGACCAGAGCTCCGCAATCAACTCTGTGAGCTGGCGGTCAAACTGGGCCGTTCGATCAATTACTTCAGTGCCGGCACCGTTGAGTTCCTGGTCTCGGCGAAAGGCGAATGCTTCTTTATTGAGGTCAATACGCGATTGCAGGTCGAGCACGCGGTCACGGAAATGGTGACCGGCATTGACCTGGTTAGATCGCAGATCGACATCGCGGAGGGCAAACCACTTGGCTTTTTGCAATCGGATATCTCTTCATCCGGGCACTCGATCGAGGCTCGGCTATATGCTGAGAAACCTGCAAATGACTTTCTCCCGGAAGTCGGCCGGGTCGTCGCCTGGAGTACACCGGTCGGGATCGACGGACTCCGAGTTGAGAGCGGGATTGAGCCCGGGTGCGAAGTGGGCATCCACTACGATCCAATGCTCGCCAAATTGATTGTCAGAGATGATGACCGCGATGGCGCACTGCGAAAGTTACGGTTTGCCTTACGTGCGTCCTCAATCCAGGGCGTTGAGACCAATCGCCGCTTCTTATTGCGATTGCTGGATAATCCAGAGGTGGTTGCCGGCAGAGTCGAGACGGGCTTGATCGGGGAACATCTGGACGATCTGACGAAGGAGGATACCGGCGATCAGGAACCCCTTGCGGCCGCGGTTGCCGGCGTATATCTCAGTCGCACGTGGCGATCGGAAGCAGTCCTTCCGGCGCGCCTGCCTGGAAGCTATCGAAATAATCCTTATCGACTACCATCGGTTGATCTCGAAGTCGGTGGCAAAGCCTTCTCAGTGTCGTGGATGGACTCCAGCGATCAAGTCTGGCGGGTCTTTGTCGATGATCGCGAGTACTCGGTCCTGATTCTCGAGTGGCAGCCTAACCGCCTGCGGCTCGAGGTGGACGGGATCCAACACGCCTTCGAGATCAGGCGGGAAGAGTCGCTGATCTTCATGTCCAGCAATCTTGTTGATTGGGTTGTCAGGAGAATCCCCCGGTTCCCGGTATCTCATCGAGGGAGCGATCTTCAGACAGCAAGCGCTCCAATGCCCGGTCAGGTCTTGAAGATCCTCATCGAAAAGGGGCAGCATGTCGAGGTTGGCGCAGCGCTGGTCATTCTGGAAGCTATGAAAATGGAGCAGACGATCCGGGCTTCGATCTCGGGGATCGTCGATGCAATCCTGGTCGAGCCGGGTCAGGTAGTTTCCCCGGGCGACCTGCTGGTTCGAATCGTGCCCATCGAACGGGACACGCCATAAGTACTTGTCTTCGCGTAAGGAGGAATCTACGAGATGTCAATCGCGAGCACCGCATCGATAGAAAATGTCTTTCCCTATTTTACTGAAGAGCACGCAATGTTGCGCGAAACCGTCAAGCAGTTCGCGCAAAGAGAGATCGCTCCGCACACCGAGGAATGGGACGAGGCGGGCATCTTTCCGCGGGAGCTTTTCAAAAAGGCCGCTGATTTGGGGCTTTTTGGCATTCGTATCGATCCTGCCTACGGAGGCAGCGGCCTCGACTGGTGGGCGACGGCAGCTTATCTTGAGGGCCTCTCGTACGCGACCAACGGCGGAGTTCAGATGGCGCTCATGGTCCAGTCTGACATCACGCTTCCTGTACTCCAGGAACTCGGGACACCCGAGCAGAAGGAGCTGTTTCTAAAGCCTGCGGTGGCAGGGGAGGCGATCGCCGCCCTCGGTATCAGTGAACCTGGTGGCGGGTCGGATGTGGCGCACCTCAAGACCAGAGCGCG
>JBDTUW010000569.1:0-3687 GCA_040007555.1 Acidobacteriota bacterium
CCTGATCCCTGACCCCTACGCCCTCTGACCCTGACCCTTGGCTCCCGCCCCCTGGCCCCTGCTGTTTGACTCTGTTTTTGGCCTGCCCTACACTGATCTTTCGACTCCAGGGTATTGCACCGGAAGGAAAGGACTTCAGCGAATTGAGCTACATTCCATTCATTATTATTCTCTGTGCGATGGTGGTCATCCATGAATTTGGCCACTTTATCGTCGCCAAGCTATTGGGAATCGCTGTCGAGACTTTTTCCGTTGGTTTTGGTCCGCGCCTTTTGGGCTTCCGCATTGGCGAGACCGATTACCGCTTGAGTGCAGTGCCGCTTGGTGGCTATGTCAAGTTTCGTGGCGAAAACCTCGAGATGATCCAGGGGAAGAGTGAAGGATCAGTCGATGAGTTTCTTTCTCACCCGAAATGGAAACGCTTTCTGGTAGCGATCGCCGGCCCAGTCTTTAATATCGTCACCGCGATCGCCATTCCCACTGCGGCAATCCTTGTTGGCTTCCAGGATAACATCTATCGCTCGCAGCAAATGATCGTTGGGATTGTGCGACCTGGTTCGGCGGCCGAAGCTGCTGGATTGAGACCGGGTGACCGCATTCTTAGCTACGGCCAGAATCAGAGCCCGACTTGGGATGATTTCAACCTCGATGTCCGAATGCGCCCGAACGAAGAGTTGCCGCTCAAAATCGAGCGAAACGGCCAAGCGCTGAATCCGGTAGTGACTCTGAAATCAGAGATGATGGATCGAGAGCAGGTTGGATCGATCGGGATCGAGCCCTATCTCGATAGCGTAAAGGTGGCACAGGTTACCTCCAATTCGCCAGCCGAGCGCGCCGGTTTGAAGGCGGGGGACAAAATCGTCGCTGTCGCTGATGAACCGATCAGCGCCTGGACGCAGTTCAGAGAGGCGCTAACACGCACCAATGGCCAACCAGTCACCCTGAAGATTAATCGAGCGGGCACTGTCGTGGATCTACAGGCGGCTCCCCAAAAGGACGAAAAGACCGGGGATTTCAAGCTCGGCTTTTTCCCCGACCTGACGGCCTACGTCAAGACCAATTCAATTGCCACCGCGGTCAAGTATGGATTGGACTACAACTGGCGCATTCTCCGCATGACAGGGGTCATGCTCAAGCAGATATTTACGGGGCAGCGCTCGGTACGAAATGCGCTGGCGGGTCCGATCGGTATCGCGGAAGTAACATCTGAAACGTACAAGGCCGCCGGCTGGTCGGGGACGATCCAATTGATGGGCATTCTCAGCCTCAATCTGGGAGTCTTCAATCTTCTTCCGATTCCAGTACTCGATGGCGGGATGATTCTGCTACTGATTGTCGAGGGGCTATTGGGGCTGATCGGCGTTTCACTAACGATGAATATGCGGGAACGCTTTCAACAGGTGGGCTTTGTGATCGTCATGCTGCTCATGGGTTTCGTGATCATCAATGATGTCGTGAAGGTGGGCGAACGATTCTTCTCGAGCCCGCCGGCCGCGCAACCGGCCAACAAGTAAGTTTCTCCAACACCGGGCGACTCGACAAAAGCGGGTCGCCTTTTTTCTTTTCCGCACGCGCGTCCTTTCGTTCTCACCGGACGCCCAATCGCTAAAACAAACACTTCCGGGAGCGTTCGAATATGGCACAAGAAGAGAAGTTTGTTCGCGGTCTTGGTTTGCTCGATTCAACGATGATAGTCGCCGGGTCAATGATCGGATCGGGCATCTTCATCGTTTCGGCGGAAATCGCGCGCCAGGTCGGAGCGCCCGGATGGTTGCTGGTCGTCTGGATTATTACCGGCGTGCTGACCCTCATGGCGGCGCTCAGTTACGGCGAACTCGCGGCGATGATGCCGAAGGCCGGGGGACAATATGTTTACCTGCGTGAAGCGTTCTCGCCACTGTTCGGATTCCTATATGGGTGGACGCTTTTTCTGGTCATCCAGACGGGGACGATCGCAGCGGTTGCGGTGGGCTTTGCGCGTTACCTCGGCGTTCTCTGGCCGACCGTCTCTGAAAGCAATTACATTGTCTCGCCGATCCGGCTGGGAAGTGGCTATGCACTGTCGCTTTCGACGGCGCAGCTTGTGGGGGTTCTGCTGATCGTGTTGCTGACGTTCATGAACACACGCGGTCTGCAGCTGGGGAAGCTCGTTCAGAACGTCTTCACAACGGCAAAGACGGGCGCCGTGATTGCGCTCATCGTGCTCGGATTCATTATCGGATGGCAGCCCGGCGCGGTCAGTGAGAACTTTGGCGATCTTTGGACCGTACGCGGTTCGCTGCAGGAGGCCGGTGGTGGTTTGACCGCAGTTACGACCTTCGGCTTGTTCGTGGCGATTTGTGTTGCCCAGACAAATTCTCTGTTTTCATCAGATGCATGGAACAACATTACCTTTACCGCAGGTGAGGTGAAGGACCCAAAGCGAAACGTTCCATTGTCACTCGCGTTTGGCACGATCCTGGTTACCGGGCTGTATCTGCTGGTTAATCTTGCGTATCTCGTGACACTGCCGATCACCGCGATTCAAACGGTTCCGAGTGATCGCGTTGCGTCCGCCACCGCGGACGTCATATTTCCGGGTAACGGTGCGGTGATCATGGCGATCGCGATCATGATCTCCACGTTTGGGTGTAACAACGGTCTGGTGCTGACAGGGGCGCGCGCGTATTACGCGATGGCGCGCGATGGATTGTTTTTCCAGGCGGTCGGCAGACTGAATGGTGCCCACGTACCTGCGGCAGCCCTCGTGATCCAGGGCATCTGGTCCGCATTGATGATTCTTCCCCGGACGGTGACAGCAGTTGACGCAGCCGGGCAACCGATCGGCTACGGCAACCTCTATGGCAATCTGTTGACCTACGTCATCTCAGCAGCACTGATCTTTTATATTCTGACGATCGCTGCGATCTTTCGGCTGCGGAGGACAAAGCCGAACGCGGACCGGCCCTACCGCGCGTTTGGGTATCCATTCCTGCCAGCGCTCTACATTGCTGGGGCGGCGCTGATTCTGGTGGTGCTGTTTATCTACCAGTGGCAGGTGACGTGGCCGGGGCTGGTCATCGTGGGGAGCGGGGTTCCGGTGTACTTCATCTGGCGCAACGTCGCGCGCCGAAGAGGTCAATTCGTGGCAAGTGCTACTGGGGATTGACCATCGTCCGAGATGCGTTTAGAGTTAGCCCCGCTTGCAGTTGCGAAGGGCTAATCTCATCGCCATCTGCGCTTTCCACAGTCAACATATCTTCGATTAGGAGGCCCGAATGGCAAATCTTTGGGTGAGGAAATCGATTTCCGCCCTTCAAGCAGAGGCGGCGTCGGAGGGCGAACACAGTCTGAAGCGAACGCTGACGGGGATGAACCTGATGTCGCTTGGTATCCTCGAAGCGATAAACGGAGATCCCGACGACCATCAGAAACTGGTCTCCGTGAAGACTGCGCGCGAGGAACTTTGGCGGGAGCTTGCGGAGGGAGGTATCGGCGCGACCGGCCTCAACGCAAGCAACTCGACTGTCCAAATCCCTGCTCATGAATGGCCATACCTCGAACTGGCGGGCGACCTGCGTGTGCGCGACTATGTCATCCAGAGGTCGATGAGCTTGAAGGCGGCCTTTCGCGATCTTCGATTCTCGCGAATTTCAGTTCAGGGCATTTGGCCCGATGTAAGCGAAGTGGCTGAATCAGGGCCCAACC
>JBDTUW010000570.1:0-3679 GCA_040007555.1 Acidobacteriota bacterium
GGTCGTATTTCTCCATCGTGTCACTCGAACGAAGATCTAGCGGTGAGGGGTGTCTTTTCCGATAAGGCGCTGACCTAGCATCCAGGTCATCAGCTCGGCATCGGCATAGGCGCGGTCCCACGAGTTGTGTCCGACGCCCTCGTACTCGGTATATTTGACCGTTCCACCGGCTGCCTTGAGGGCTTCGTTCATCTTCCGGGACTCATCCCGTGGCACCACCTTGTCGTCGCCACCGTGAAAAATCCAGACCGGCGTTGCACCCAGCTTCTTGGCAGTCTCCCCGTAAGCATCCGCCGTATCACCAGCCGGTGGCTGTGGCACCGACGGCAATGCGGGGGGTCGAATACCCCCACAGACCGGCGCCACCGCGGCAAACTTCCCCGGGTTCTCGGCGGCCATTTTCCAGCTTCCGTAACCTCCCATCGAAATGCCGGTGAGGTAGATGCGCTCTTTGTCACCGTTGAACTCAGTAATCGACTGTGCGAGGGCAGCCAGGGCCTGGGCCTGCATGTCGTTCTCTGTCCACCAGCGAGTCTTGCGGCATTGCGGCATGACGACGATCGCCGGGAACCTGGCAGAGTATCGTCTCACTGCTGTCCCGATTCCCACCTCCGTTTGGACAAGGCCGTCATCGCCACGTTCGCCAGCCCCGTGTAGGAAAAGTATGACTGGCCATTTGCTGTTCCTCGCCCACTCGTTTGGCACATAGACCTGGTATCGGTACACGACACCACCAACGGTCACTGCGCGGTCAAGAAAGCCGGTCTCGGGAGCGCGGGCAAATGCCAACAAAGGGCTGCTCAATAAGAGCAGCAGTGTTCCCGTCATCAACCTGTGATTTCGCATTTTGGTTTGCTCCCTGTGCAGGCTCCGTCCATTATCATTGACCCGTTGTACTCGTCAGAATTGCGTTGAAGATAAGCGGGACAGTGGCCAGGCTTTGACCGCGATATTGCGGCCGGAATCCGAACAAAATGACACGCCCCTTCCCCAGTTTCACCTCGACCAGGGCCGCTTTGCCACGTAACAGTTGATCGCCGAGGATCCATCCGCTTAACAACGGCGAGACGCCCTCCGGATACCGGGCAATGACTCGAGCGCTGGCGGAATCCGTCACCTCGAAGATCGGACTTCCCTCAAACCACGCGATCGATTGCTTCTCCAACCCAAACGCCATCTGGCTTGTTTCGTCCAGTTCGGTGCGAAGAATCGAACCCGGGCAATAGAAATCGCGCGCCGAGACTCCCTTCGCAACATCGCGCACCGGCAGCTTGAATTGCTCGATAGCGAAGCGTGATGCGTTGTTAAAGGTCACCAGAGTACCGCCTTCCTCGACAAACCGGCGCAGCGCCTCGGTGCCTCGATCACCCAATCCCCCGGCGACTTCTGGCGGATATGGCCCGCCAACCCCTTCTCCATCCGGTGAATTCCCCGCCTGCGCGGGCAAACCATTCCGGAGCGCGTTGACCGATTGATCCGGAATGATGATCACATCGTACTTCGCGCGCAGACCGCCGCTCTTCACATCCTGATCGACAACCGACACGAAAGGAAACTTGTACTGATCAAAGAGCCATCTTGTCCACCCCTCATCCATTGATGGATAGTAGCTCTTGTAAAGAGCGACACGAGCCGGCGACTCGGATCTGACGCGGCCTTGAATGACCAGTGCGGGCGGCTCCATTTTGAGGTTCGCCTCGAATGGTGCTTTGATCGCGAGCGCGTTGACGCTCATCAGCAGCGGCAGCGTATGTGCGGTCACATCATATGGACGTCGAGGCGGGCCGCCGGGGTATTCCCGCAGGTCGGGGTAACGTTGCACTTCCAGCAACGCCTTGGCGAAGGACCCATACGGCTGCTTCATCAAAATGACATGGGTGCCCATCGGATAGACTCGCCCGTCTGCGGTAAACTCGCTTCCGGCGGACCTCACCTCGACACCCCCGCGCTTGAGCGTTGCGAGCACTCTGTCGAGCCCCTCAATCTTCAGATAATAGCGCACCTCTTCCCCCGTTGACGGCTCACTCGTGATCTGCTGCGTCAGCTTCTCGTTCGCGTCATGCTGTTCCTCAGGTGTGCCCTGTGCTTTGCGAAGCCCTGCAGTCAGTCGCTGCGCTGCATCCCTGATCGAGGCCGGCAACTCTGGCTCGGGCAGGAGAAAGGCGAATGGACCGCCCTCGGCCTCAACCGCACGCTTGCTCACTTCGTAAAAGTTCCGCAGGTAACGCTCGCGGTAGCGAGCAGCGTGACCCAGCAGCGCCATGGCGCCCGACGTCTGGTAGTCAATAATGTCCCGGATTGTCCATCGACCTCCTGGCCATGGTTTGGGAAAGTTCCACGACGCGGTGCCAGCGTGATACCCAATTCCCTGTCCCAGGCTCCCAGCCGGTACCTCGATCGGCGTCGCCAGCCGTGCGCTCGCCGTTTCAGAAAGAATTCGCAGCCCCGCGTGATAATGCGGATAGGCGCGGGCGGGAGTCCAGGCATCGAACATACCGTTGATGAGCACTCCTCGCTTTCCCTGCGAGGTAACCTCCCACGCCATGGCGCTCCCCAGCGCGTTGACTCCCGCTATCAGGGTCGGATCGACATTCGGCTCCCACGGATCGGTATACGGTGGCACAAAGTACCGCGCCCCCGTGGCTCCCATCTGATGGACATCGTGAAGTATCTGCGGTCTCCAGATATTCAGAATCTTGTCAACGGTCAACCGTGTCTCCACCTGCGTAAACGCGTACCAGTCTCTGTTGTTGTCGTGACCCGTGTAGTGATGATAGAGACCCGGTGGTGAGGTTCCTTCCGAAGGAGTGCCCAGCGTTTGGCGATACCAGTCCGCGACCATGTCTGTTCCATCGGGATTTAACGAGGGAACCAGCAGCAGGACCACTTCATTCAAAATCTGCTCAACTTCAGGGGTCTTTCCTGATGCCAGCCGATAGGCCATTTCTGTGGCGCTGAATGTGCCCCCCACTTCAGTCGAGTGAATGCTGCACGTGATGACAACAACGGTCTTGCCCGCTGCGATCAGGCCCTCGATCTTACGCGGATCAACTCCGCGCGGGTCCGCGAGTTGCCGCTGTATCTCCTTAAGTTCATCCAGTCGCTTGAGGTTTGAGGCGGACGATATGGTCGCGACCACGAAAGGCCGACCGAGCGTGGTCTTCCCAAGTTCAGTCACCTGCACACGATCGGAGGCCAGATCGAGTCTCTTGAAGTAGTCTAGGAACTGATCCCATTTGGCGAGTTCCCGGTCCGTGCCGATCTTGAAACCGAGGGACGACTCGGGCAATGGAACCGAGATGACGCTCTCCTGGCTCTCGCTGGCCGTCGTCGACCCGGTGGAGCCCGAGATCACGGCCAAAAAGATGAGAGTCAACATCGGACAGACTCGCCGAAAGGTCATCGTCAAAACTCCAGGTTGAAATTACTTGCGCTACTCTAGCACTCGCGCGCGCCTGCACCAAAGTAGATCAGAGGTCCGCGGCGCCCGCCGAGAACTGTGACATTTGGCGAGCGCGGCAGCGTGTGGAGTGCGACGACTTGTCGCCGCTATGGGGTTTGGACACTTTATTTTCCAAACTCGACTGGCACCACGAAGTGGTGCACTGGGGCTTGGCCTTTTCTGCCGCGCTCGATCTTGGAGTGCGCGCGGCTTGCCGCCGCTTTTCTTCGCTGCACC
>JBDTUW010000571.1:0-3677 GCA_040007555.1 Acidobacteriota bacterium
GTATCTTCCGGACTTCGTCGTAGCGGATGATCAGCTTCTGCTTCTGATCAATCTCTACGATCTGAAACGTATCGGTCCCGATGTCGGAGACCGCGCCATAGTTCTCACCGCCATTTTTGAAGACAACCGTCATCTTGTTGGAGATGCCGATGTTCTCTACCGCATCTCGAATCTTCCCGCTGCCCTGAGCTCTTGTGCTCGGTGCAAGCAGCGCCATTGTCACCGCACAGGCAAGCGCAACCGATGTTCGATACTTCGTCATCGTTCAACTCCGTCTCTTATAGTAATCAATCGGGAAAGGGCACTAGGGGAATGGCAACCCGTGTGCCGTGCGTAAGTGCTGATCTCATACTAGCGAGCAAAAGGTGAGTGCAGTATGTACCTGACAGTTGTCGCGTTCTCGGTTCGCGCAGTGCCTTTCCGCGTTGAGGCCAGACGCGTGACTGGTACGGACCTACGCATGAGGAGCGGCAGAGACGAGATCAAATGCTATATGTGGGTAGAGTGGTCGGCGGGGACTATTCGGTGGAAACAGAGTTCGGCTGTCCGTCCAGCGCCGCGTGGAGTGTATGCCAGGACAGGCTGGCGCACTTGACACGGGCGGGGAACTCGCGCACGCCTGCGAAGATCGAAAGGCGTCCAAGGTGGTTGCCGGCCGTCGTCGGGTCGAACTCGCCGAGCACCATGCGGTGGAATTCCTCAAAGATCACTTCAGCTTCCTCTCGAGACTTCCCCTTCACGGCTGTCGTCATCATCGAAGCCGAGGCCTTGGAAATTGCGCAACCCGATCCCTGGAATCCCACATCCTTGATGACCTCGCCATCCATCTCGAGATAGATAGTTAATTGGTCACCGCAGAGCGGATTGTAGCCCTCCTGAGTCCGGTCGGCACTTTCGATGACTCTGAAGTTTCGTGGCTTGCGATTGTGGTCAAGAATGACCTCCAGATAGAGATCGCTTAGGTCTGCCATTATCCAAACACCTCGATCACTCTCTGCATGCCTTCACTGAGGGCGTCGATCTCCTCGCGAGTATTGTAGAAGGCGAATGACGCGCGAGCAGTTGCAGGCACCCCGAACCGCTTCATGACCGGCTGCGCGCAGTGATGTCCGGCGCGAATCGCGATGCCTTCCTGATCAAGAATGGTGCCGATGTCGTGCGGATGAACGTTCTCCAGAGTAAACGAAAGCACGCTCGCCTTCTCGCGCGCCGTGCCGATCAGCCGGACGCCCTTGATCGCGCCAATCGTCTCGGGCGCGTAGTCGAGGAGATCTCGCTCATAAGCGGCAATGCGATCGAGGCCGATATTGCTCAAATAATCGATCGCCACCCCCAGTCCGATGCCACCCGCGATATTGGGAGTTCCCGCTTCGAGCTTGTATGGAAGTGTATTGAAAGTCGTCTTTTCAAAAGTGACCGATGCGATCATGTCGCCACCGCCCTGCCAGGGCGGCATCGCGTTGAGCAGATCACTCTTTCCGTAAAGAACGCCGGTCCCGGTGGGACCGCAGATCTTGTGCCCCGAGAACGCGTAGAAATCACAATCAAGCGCCTGAACGTCGATCTGTAAATGAGGTGCGGCCTGCGCTCCGTCGATGAGCACCGGTATGTCCTGACTGTGGGCAATCTCGATGATCCGCTGGATTGGGTTGACCGTGCCGAGCGCATTCGAGATATGCGCGATCGCGACCAGTTTCGTTCGCGGAGTGAGCATCGCGATAAATGCTTCGAGCTCAACTTCTCCATCATCGTTGATCGGTATAACGCGTAACTTGCAGCCCGTCTGCTCGCAAAGCAGCTGCCAGGGAACAATGTTTGAGTGATGTTCGAGGGCAGAGATGATGACCTCATCACCTTCGCCAATGAACTTCCTTCCATAGCTCGACGCCACGAGATTTATGCTCTCTGTTGTCCCGCGGGTGAAGATTATTTCGTGAGTCTCTGCGGCATTGATAAAACGCTTCACCTTCACGCGAACATCCTCGTATTCGCGCGTCGCAAGCTGACTCAGATAGTGAACGCCGCGGTGGATATTAGCGTTCTCTTCGCTGTAATAGCGAACGAGTGAATCGATCACCACTTGCGGTTTTTGTGAAGTGGCCGCGTTATCCAGATAGACAAGCTTGTGCCCGTTGACCTCGCGTCCGAGGATCGGAAAGTCCTGTCGAATGCGGTGAACGTCAAATGCAGGTGGCGCGAACACTTCCTCTCTTGGCTCGGAGACGGCTGACATGCTTACTGGACCTCCAGATTCTGATGCAGTTTGTCGAGAACGATCCGGTCCAGCTGGGTGCGGACCGATTCCAGGGGGATCTTGCTGATGACATCTTCGGCGAAACCGTACGTGAGCAATGCCCGTGCTCGCTCGAGATCGATGCCCCGGCTGGCGAGGTAGAACAACTCCTCGTCTTCCAGTTGACCGACGGTGGCGCCATGCGCGCATTTGACGTCGTCAGCGAAAATCTCCAGCTGTGGCTTGGTATCAACCGTGGCTTCATCCGAGAGGAGAAGATTCTTGTTGAGTTGTCGGGAATCCGTGTGGAGCGCTCCCTCACGCACAAGAATCTTACCGTTGAACACTGCGCGTCCGTTGCCATCAAGGATGCCCTTATAGAGCTGCTTGCTGACGCAATTCGGCTGCATATGGTCAATCGTGGTATGACTGTCGGCGTGCTGTCCGTCAGAAACCACGTAGAGCCCGTTGATCACGCTCTCACTTCGCTGACCATTCAACGCGAGATCGAGAGTATGCCGCGCGAGTCTTGAACCGAGTGAGATCGCGCACGAACCATAAAAGCTGGCGCCCTCCTGAAACACGACCGTCGTCCCGATATGAAAAGCACCGCTACTCTCTTCCTGCAGCCGGTAGTGATCCAGACGGGCGCGTTCTCCAACATGAACTTCGGTCACGGCATTCGTGAAATGGACACTTTCCTCGGGAGAAACATAGCTCTCAATGATCGTCGCAGCGGCGCCGCGTCCCGCAACCACGAGCAGGCGCGGGTAGGCGACATTGTTCCGTTTGGTGGCCGTTGCCACGAAGAGGACGTGAATCGGCCTCTCAACGGCGACACCATCCGGGATGTAGATGACTGCTCCATCGGCAATCATCGCCGTGTTGAGCGCGATCAGCGCATCGTCGCGATAGTTCGCGTAAACGGCCAGATGATTGCGGAGAATGTTCTCCTGGTCGAGTGGTAGCTGGGTCAGGCTGCCGGCGAATACGCCCTCGGGCATCTCAGCCAGGTTCGAGTGCTCCGGTACAAAGCGACCATTGACGAACACCAGCAGACTGGTACGTGTCTCGGAGAACGCGAATGGCTCGATGGTCTCAGCCGTCATGCCGTTCAGATCGAGATCAAGGGAATGCTGGAGAGGCAGCTTGAGGAGTGGTGCGATATTGGTATACCTCCATTCCTCATCTCGGGTTGTCGGAAAATCGAGGACCTCGACCCGGGAACCCGCTTCGACGCGCAGTCTCTCAAGCCATGCCGGGTCGAGACCAGTTCTCGCCTTCTTCAGCTCCTCAATAGCAGACAGAAAACTGTCTTTCTCTTTTGCCAGAATAGGTGTCATCGCTTCTTTCAGTTTCGTCCCACCCGCCCTCACAGCCCCACTGGTATGACTCATACGGTCACTGGGCGGACGCTCTCGGCCTCGCGGATCCAATCATAACC
>JBDTUW010000572.1:0-3676 GCA_040007555.1 Acidobacteriota bacterium
GCACCCCAACCAAGGTTGAGAGCTTGTCGCCTCCGACCGTCAGATCGCCGCCGATAGGGTTGACGACGAGGAGCGTATTGTTGCCCGTGGCGGGTGGCTATCGGGTCACGCAACGCTCATCCTCGCCAGATAGAATGAAGATGACATGAAGATGACGTGAGACTACATGAACGATAATCAGAGACCTCTGCCAAAACCTGATCGTGATTCCGAGTATTACTGGGCCGCTGCCCGGCGGCACGAACTCGTCTTCCAGCAGTGTGATGAGTGCGCTCTGTTTCGTTTTTATCCGCGCCTTGTCTGCCCCTCGTGTATGTCGACCGATTATCACTGGCGCGAGTCGACCGGGCGCGGCACTGTCTACTCATATACGGTGATTCATCGGGCGCCGACGCCTGCGTTTCGCGAGCAAGTGCCATATGTGCTGGCGCTGATAGATCTTGAGGAGGGGGTAAGGATGATGAGTAATGTCGTCGGCTGCGATGTGGGAGAGGTGAGTATTGGAATGCCAGTCAGGGTTACGTTTGAGGATGTGTCGGATGAGATAAGTTTGCCGAAGTTCACACCTGAAGTGGATTGAGTTGCCGGAAAAACAATAGCAGAGCCAGATTCGGCCAGATTCGGGTGATCCAGAAAGAAGGTAACCGATGAATATTAATGGCGATCGGAGCGAGCGGACGGAAGGCAATGAGCGGGGCGAACGGGGTGTGCGAACGGGTCGCATCGAGATCCAGACCAGCGTCAAGGATGAAGCACTGGTTCAGAAACGTCGAAAGCAGATTTGTAAGGCGGCACTCCAGATGTTTTCTCAGAATGGCTTTCACAAGACGAATCTGCGCCAGATCACTAATGTCGCCGGTCTCGCCTATGGCTCAATCTACGATTATGTCAAAACAAAGGAAGATATTCTCTTTCTCATTTACGACGATATTCTCAGCGAGCTTCACCATCGGCTCGATGAGGCGGCGAAAGCAAGTGATGACCCGATCGAGCAGGTGAGGCTGTTGATCAAGGCGTCGATGGATCACACTGATGAATATCAGGAGGCAATCATCCTTCTTTATCAGGAGTCGCGCGTCATGAAGACTTCAGGGCATCTCCCCGAAGTCTTCGAGAAGGAGAAGAGTTATTTGCAGATCTTCTGGGACGTGCTGGAGCGAGGTGTCGAAATGGGCGTCTTTCACATCAAGGATACGAGGGTGCTCGAGAATGTCCTGCCATTGATGGCGTCCGCCTGGGCACTGAAAAGATGGAATCTGAAGGGTATTACAAAGGAAGAGTACACCGAGACCCTGACTTCATTTGCCCTGCAGGGAATTGGAGCCATCAGCAATCGACCTGAAGTGACGGTAGGCCACGAAGATCAACACGTCGTTATTACTTAGTTCATTCGATCAATATTACTGAATATCACCAATATGATAGAGGAGAGAATCGATAATGGCATTATTTGAGCATCATATTTTTATCTGTACCAACAAACGCCCACCGGAGAATCCACGCGGATGTTGCGATCCCGAAGGACTTGGGGAGTTGCAGCTTGCGTTCAAGAAGGAGTTGGTTGCCCGCGGATTGAAGGACACGACGCGCGCCAACAAGGCTGGCTGTCTTGAGCAATGCGAACACGGTCCGAGCGTCGTCGTCTATCCGGGCGCAGTCTGGTATGGAGGGGTCCAGCTTCAGGATGTGGCTGAGATCGTCGAGTCTCATATTGTCAAAGGCGAGCCGGTTGCACGCCTGAGACTTCCACTCGAGTGCATCAATACCCCAAGCTGTGAACACAAACCTCCCAAATAGCAGGCCAGGCGTAGCGCGCGCTGGGACCGCCCGCGTGAGCAAGAGTTCCAAAGGGCAACCTGAGGTTGAGACTCTGAACGATGCCAATAATCGAGGGGGAAACACCGGAAGACCCTCGAGACGCTCGGGCAGGTTCTGAAAAGAACTTTTTTCACCTACTGTCATAAAACCGCCAACGGCGGGGTCTTAGTTCATGAGAGCCCGCGCGCGCGAAGCTCACCCCACGGTGCAGAGTCCCGGACCAGGGCACTCGCACCCACAGATGGCCGGGTAAGGCCAGCTCCCGACTTCCGTTGAATCAGGATTTTGACAGCATTTATCGTGAGATTGCCCCCGGTGTTCTTCGCTATCTGCGCCGGTTCATGGGGTCGCGCCTTCAGGCCGAGGACGTCCTGCAGGAGACCTTTTTGACCCTCCATGTCCAGTTGGGAGAGGGTCTGAAGGTTGAGAATCCTCGAGCCTGGCTCTTTCACGTCGCGACGAATCTCGCGAAGAACAAGCGGCGCGATGCAATCAGGGCGGCATTGAGGGAGGAGCGGTACGGCGCCAGGGCGCGGATCGTTGATATTCACTCGCGGCTGGAGAGTCAGGAGACCGTCCGGCAGGTACTGGCGCGGCTTTCACCCAGGATGCGTCAGTCCCTCCTTTTGTTTTCCGAAGGATTCTCTTATCGCGAGATCGCACAGGTTGCCGAAATCGAGGTAACGAACGTGGGGAGCCTCCTCCGGCGGGCGCGCGAAACATTTAGAGAGTTGTTCGAGGAACAACAACATGGACGAGAACGGGACAAACATAAACAGCGACGCTCCCTGTAAAGAGTCTCTCGCCTGGCAGAGCCTGCTTGATGAGCAACTCGGCCTCGACGAGACCGAGCTGCTCATGCATCATCTGGCGAGCTGCCCCGCTTGCGCGGAAAAGTTGCGTACGTTGAGTGACGCCAAATCGTTCTGCGAGGACCAGCTTGGCTCTGAGGACGAAGACGAGGAAGACACATCCAGTGTCATTCTCGACCGCGCGAAGCTGAACATTCAATCGCAACGACCTCCTCTCAAACCTACACGGTTCGGACGAAGCTGGTGGCGCTATCCAGCGATCGCGGCTGCGGTATTCGTCGCGCTTCTCTCGGTGCTCTTCCTGCCGTCAGTCTGGCGTCGTGCCGGCGCGTCGGCCGAATCCGTTCTGGCGGAGGCAGTTCTTCGCGAGAGAGCGAGGGCCTACCAACCCGGCAAAGTCCTGCGCTGGGTGACGGAGAGCGACTTCACGGGTATTGCCGCCTACCCTGACGGGCGCTACCGCACTACCCATTGGCAATGCAACTGCGATGGAGGTCTCGCCTTTCTGACTCGCCGGTACGATCAAAACCACGAACTCATCGAAGCCTTCTGGCATCAGCCAAATGGCACTGAGATTCGCTTTGTTCGGGCCGCGGGCGATCTGGTCGAGGTGACACCTGCGGATGATGAGCTGGAGGCTGCGCAATCGACGCTCGACGGAGCCCTGCGCCGGGCCCTTGAGACCTATCTGACTCGCCGCATAGATGGCAGCCGTCAGCACCTGAGAACGCAGAACTTTGCCGATTGGCTGAGACGCGCGTTGACCCCGACAGACCCTCGCAGCTATGTCAAAATTGTGGATTCGACTGACTGGGGTCGCGTCTACCACCTCCACATCGAGCAGGACTACACGTCCTCGAATAGCCGATTTGTGCGAGTAGTTTCCGAGCAGGAGATCGCGGGCAGCACGTACCAGAGACTGCGGGTCAAGAATACGCGCTACCGGGCCGATGGCTCGTCGGCGACGGATGACACGCGCTACACTGAGATGCAGGAAGTGACGCGCGACGACTTTGCGATCAACGACCTGAGTGAATTGATGAGGA
>JBDTUW010000573.1:0-3671 GCA_040007555.1 Acidobacteriota bacterium
GCAGCTGCCAGTTTGCACAAGTTCGAGTCTTTGCCAACACGACGCATTCGCACGCCACCAGTTCCGCCGCCGTCGGATCGTCCGTGAAACGGGCGATCTCGATCGCATCAACCAATGCCTGGCCCATGTGGCGGACAACAAGACGCCCTGGCGTTTCCTGTTCAGTATCGAGCGCCAGCGACTCAAAGAGCTCGTAAATAATCTCGATCCGGCGCCCGCTCTGATCGAGGTAGTCTGTCCATTCCCGCCTCAACTCTTCACTGAGCACACACTTAAGCGCGGTGCTGTAGATTACGATCCCGTCCATCTCGGTCTCGAGAGTTCTCAATAGGAGTTCACAATGCTGTTTTTTCACTCGACCCCTCCCTCTCTCTGGCACTAAATGGATGCAGTACGCCCTTCACCATCAATCGAACCGCAACCCCAGTGCCACGACTTTCTGGCTGGTTCATTGGCATTCTCCTTGCGAATCCATTGGATCGTGGAGCGATATGAAACGGTCAGAGCCAATGCCCGAAGTGGGCTGTACGTCTTTCGAACGAAATGCACCGGGCGGACGAAATGCAACGGGTCGAAACTCAGAAATGTTTGCGACAGGTCTCAGATGAGCGACAAACTAACGGACGTACGGGAGAAACAAAATGAAGCCAGATCTGCTCGGTTGGACGAGCTCAGCCATTCTCGTTGCCACTCTAAGCCGGCAGATCTACAAACAGTGGCATACAGAATCGAGCGAAGGCGTATCCGAGTATCTCTTCATCGGTCAGGTCGCAGCATCAACGGGATTTCTGATCTACAGTTGGTTGCTATCGAGCTGGGTCTTTGTCGTCACCAATTCCCTCTTGCTTCTCAACGCGTTGATCGGGGTCGGCATCATGAGGTGGCAAAACCGAGCTCGCGGCTCTGGGGCGGGCAGTGAAAGTATTCGCAGGGGACCGCCAGCGCTTGTAAGTTGAAGGCACGAAGAACTATCGACATGCTTGAAGCGAGACGCGGATCGAGCCTGGCCCAGCTTCTGTTCTCGACCTCGAATTATCCTCCGCTCACCTCAAATTAGTCCGCGCAACACTTGATCAGAGTCCCGAAGGCGGACCACAATGTGGACGCTACATCATTTGATCCCCGTACGCTTTTCTTTTGCTGGGTTTAATCGACATCGCGCGTCTCAATTCGTCCGATTTCAGTTCATCAACCAGCAGTTGCTCGCCAACGGCCTGCAATGGATCATCACTACGGAGGTTCCCATGAAAAGATCCCCAGCCTTCACTTTCACTCTGCTTGCGCTCTGCTTCTGGAGTGCACCAGAAATAATGGCCCAATCGTTCACCGGCAAAATCATCGGCACGGTGAGGAACGCGAATAGCGAGGTGGTAGCGAACGCAGAGGTGACGATCACCGAAACTCAAACCAACAAGATCATCAACCTTACTACCAACAGCGAAGGATTTTACGCTTCGCCGCCGCTACCAGTTGGCACCTATCGCGTCGAAGCGACGCTGAGCGGGTTCCGCCGCGCCGTGCGCCCCAATATCACATTGCAGATTCAGCAGACGGCAACGGCCGATTTCACGCTCGAAGTCGGAGCGGTCTCGGAGACCGTGGAGGTCAATTCACAGGCTCCGATCCTCGAAACAAGCACTTCCGCGCTGGGCAAGGTCGTCGACAACAAACGTATCCTGGAGCTACCGCTCAATACGCGGAATGTCTATTCGCTGATCTTCCTGACGCCGGGCGTTTCCGGCGGAATCGGCAACAACTACAATCAGATGAATTATTCGGTGAATGGTGTCCGGCCGACGATGATGGATACGGTGATTGATGGCGTGACGGCATCATTTCCGACCGTCAACGGTTTTACCGGCATCTCTATCTTTCCATCCGTTGACGCTATCCAGGAATTCAAGGTCATGGGAGCGACATATCCGGCTGAATTCGGGCGCAGCCTCGGCAGTGTGCTCAACGTCGTCTTTAAGTCGGGCACAAATCAGTTTCACGGTAGCGCGTATGAATTCCTCCGCAACTCGGTCTTTGATTCCAACAATTTCTTTGATAACCAGCGGGGACAGAAGCTCGGGAGCTTCAAGCGAAGCCAGTTCGGCGGACATGCGACGGGCCCAATCAGGCGCGACAAGACCTTCTTTATGGGATCGTTTGAAGGTCTTCGCTCACGCAGCTTTGCGACTTCGGTGAGAAGTGTGCCGACACTCGAGCAGCGCCGGGGCGACTTTTCTCAAACCTTCAATCAGGCGGGAGCGTTGATTCGCATCTTCAATCCCTTCACGACCAGGGCACAGGGAACCGGATTTGTTCGCGATCAGTTTACGGACAACAAGATTCCGACGGCAATGATCGATCCGGTAGCGCTCAACATCCTGAAGTTCTTCCCATTACCAAATCAAACTGGCGCCAACCTGACCAACGCGAACAACTACGCATCGAGCGGCTCTACGCAGATCAATCTTGACAACTATGATTTCCGCGTGGATCACCGTTTCTCGGACACACAGACCTTTTTTGCGCGCTACTCACACCGATATACAAACGACGTACCTCTGAAGGCCTTTCCCGAAGAGATAACGATTGCCGAAGGTCGCGTTATCCAGGAGAACAGGGCGCGAAATTTCGTGGCGGAGTATACGCACACCCTATCGCCCTCGCTGGTGTTGACAGGGCGACTGGGCTTTGCCCGCACGCTGTTTGTCTTTTCCAATCAGGGTCTCGGATTCAAGCCTTCAAGTTTAGGGCTGCCGACGTCGATTGACGGCGTCGTTGACCGGCAGATGTTTCCAGCAGTTGGAGTTTCCGGGATGACCAGTCTCGGCGGCAATGACCACCGCTTTAACGCCTTCATGAGCTTCCCGCTCATCGTCAATCTGACGCGCACGCAGGGTAAACACAACTGGAAATACGGATTCGAAGGGCGCCTGATTCGCGTCAACGTATGGGAGGCGCGCAACGCTGGAACGTTCAACTTTGCTGCTGGATTCACTCAGGGACCGAATCCGAATACTGCGAGCAGCTCCGCCGGTCTGGGGTTTGCATCGTTCCTTCTGGGCACTGGAACAACCGGCAACACGCTAATCCAAGGGTGGAAGAACGTCGCGGCGCAGAGCTTTTATTATGCGGGCTACGTCCAGGATGACTGGCGCGTCAACAACAAACTGACCCTCAATCTTGGCTTGCGGTACGACCTCGATACGCCACGTACGGAACGGTATGACCGTATGAACTACTTCGATCCCGATGCGGTCTCGCCGCTGGCGGCGAAAGTACCGGCGTTCCCCAATCTTAAGGGTGGAGTGGTCTTCGTGGGTGTCAATGGCGAGCCGCGCTCGCAGTACCATCGAGATAATAACAATCTCGCACCGCGACTCGGCCTCGCTTACAGCCTGAACACCAAAACGGTGATTCGCGCCGGCTACTCCCATATTTTCGGTCCGTCGAATCAGGCGGCGCAGGGGACGGTCGGCCCGTTCGGGTTCCGCACGGAATACCCCTGGCAAACTTCAAATGACAATGGCCTGACGCCGTTCAATTTGCTGCGCAATCCTTATCCGGGTGGCTTCCGCCCCTTGCCGGGTGCGGCAGACGGTTTGCTGACGCAGGTCGGGGCGAACCTCGAATCCGTACTGCAGGACACCGTCACGCCGTGGAGCCAGCAATGGAACATC
>JBDTUW010000574.1:0-3669 GCA_040007555.1 Acidobacteriota bacterium
GAGTGTATTGCGCAAATGTCTGGTTTTGCAACGAGGCCCAGGGTCCTTGTTTTTCGACTGACGACTGTTTCAGTGGCCCTTCTCATTGCGTCGAGGCCGGGGGCGGCGTAGGCTGTAAAGGTCAGAGGCGCAAATTGAACATTCCGAATAAGAACATGCCAGGTACGACCCAGCGCAAACGTATTATCACGTTATTGCTCGCGGCCATCTTATTCGGGGCACAGTTTCACATTTGCTCCGACCCGACGTTTAGCCTCAATGACTCGCCTGCTTGCCAGCTCTGTTCGACCGCGAGCTCTGGGGATTTACCGCCGAGCCCGGGCATTGCGATCCTGCCGATAGCGAATCGGATCGAGATCCTGCCAGTACTCGTGCCGATTTCCCTTGACCTTCCACCTGACATTTCTCCGCGCGGACCTCCCATCTTCTGATCAGTCGACTTTTCCTGCTGCACGATTACTGAACACCCGTGGTGTTCTTACTCGCGAGGAGTTGTCTCATGAAGAAGATTGCTTTGCCGTGCGCTCTCATTCTCTTTGCCCTTACTACTTACGCCCAGGATGCGCCCTCCGCGTCCGTGAAGAAGGACTCCCCTGTACCAGTCAGCTCCCCTACGGACAGGGCTGCCCGTATCCAGGCCCTTGAGACTCTGGTGCGTTCTCTCGCCGACGAAATGGCAGCCCTGCATGAGGAGTTGAGAGAACTGCGCAAGGCGAGTTTGCCCGCGTCGACATCGGCAGGGAGCGTGCCGCTGACCTCGGCGCAAGTGGAGCCAGGCGCACCGATACCCACAGCGTCTCAAATTCCTGAAGTTACTGCGCCAGCTCCGCAGACTACGCCAACACAAACCTTCGGTGGGGCGACGGCCAACGCGAAGCTCCTTAACCCGGATATCAGTTTGATCGGTGATTTTGTCGGGACGGCGGGCAGAAACCATGTCGCCCCTTCGCGTTCGCTCGAACTCCACGAGTCCGAACTCGGCATCCAGGCCATCATCGATCCTTACGCTCGCGCCGACGTGTTCATCTCCTTTGGTGAGGAGGGAGTGGAAGTAGAGGAAGGTTACATCACATTCACCGCGCTTCCGGCGGGTCTCCTCCTGAAGGTCGGCAAGATGCGCGCTGAGTTCGGAAAAGTGAACACCATCCACAACCACGCGCTCGCATACATCGACCGGCCACTTGTCACCAACAACCTGGTAGGCGGGGAGGATGGGATCAACGATGCTGGCTTCTCGCTGTCTCGCTTTCAGAAGGGGCCGAAGAACTGGTTTCTTCAAGGTACCGCGCAACTCTTCAGAGGCGATTCTTCCAATCTCTTCACCGCCAACCGGCGTCAGGACGTCAGCTTTGTCGGCCACGTGCGGGGTTACAAGGATCTGAGCGAATCGACGAACCTCGATCTCGGAGTATCGTACGGACGCGGCCACAATGAACTCGGCTCCCATTTCATAACCACTCTCTACGGTGCGGACGCAACACTACGCTGGAAACCCCTTCGCCGCGCGATCTACAACTCGATTCTCTTCCGAAACGAATTCGTCTGGAGCGCGCGCGATCAGCTCTCGGACACCAATACCGTTCAGACGCAACGCGCTTTCGGCTTGTATTCTTCTCTCGAATACCGTGTGAACCGTCGGTGGACCGTGGCCGGCCGGTTTGACCGCAGTGGGCGCGCCACTGATGCGCGGCTGACCGATACCGGCTTCTCGACGATCCTGACCTACTGGCCGAGCGAGTTCAGCCAGATTCGCGGCCAGTACCGGTTCGGCCACTACGGCCAGGGCGTCAATGCGAATGAAATGCTCATCCAATTCCTGTTCGTACTGGGCGCGCACGGCGCGCATCCTTTTTAAGATCATCTGAAGGAGATCATATGTATACACATAGGTTACCAACTCGCATTGCCGCGGCGGCAACGGTCTTTGTGCTCGTCGCCGCATTGATCGTCCCGTCGCGCGCAGCTACGACGCTGCAAGTCATGACTGCTACGACCGACCTCGCCTCGCTTGCGCAAGAGATCGGTGGCGACAAAGTCACTGTCGAGTCCATCGCCCGTGGCTATCAGGACCCACACTTCGTCGAAGCCAAGCCCAGCTTTCTTTTGAATCTTCGGAAGGCAGACCTCCTGATGGTCGTTGGCCTCGAACTCGAGATCGGCTGGCTACCACCGCTCATCACCCAATCCACCAATCCGAAAATCCAGATCGGCGCGCCCGGCTATTTCGATGCCTCACGTTTCGCCGAGATACTGGAGGTGCCCGGTGGCCAGGTGAGCCGAGCAGAAGGTGATGTTCACCCGCAAGGCAATCCTCACTATTGGCTCGACCCTCAAAATGGTCTGCGCATCGCCAAGGGGATTCAGACCAAACTCAGCGAGATACGGCCGGGCGATGCGGCCTACTTTGCGCAACGCTACTCTTCTTTCGAACAGCGCCTCAAGCAGGCCGATCAGAAATGGCTCGCGGATATGAAGCCATATGCCGGCCGCAAGATCGTTACCTACCATCGCTCGTGGCCAAATTTCGCCAGGCACTTCAACCTCAACGTCATTGGCTACGTCGAGCCGCGCCCCGGAATTCCTCCGAGCCCTCAGCATACTGTTGAGCTCATTTCGCAGATGAAGAAAGACAACGTGAAGATCATCTCGGTCGAGCCCTATTTTGATCTCAAGACGCCGAACGCGATCGCTCGCGGCAGCGGTGGCCAGGTAGTGGTGTTGATCCCTTCCGTCGGTGGTGAAAAGGAAATCACGGATTACTTCAAGCTGTTTGACTACGACATTGCCAAACTGAAACAGGCGTTTGATTCCACGCACTAAGAAGGGAAGGACACCCGATGGATATTTTCCTTTTTTTGCTGGCACCTTTTGTCGCGAGTCTGATCCTGACTGGGATTCACGCTTACCTTGGCGTTCACGTTGTCGAGCGGGGGGTTATTTTCGTGGACCTCGCGCTCGCACAGATCGCCGCGCTCGGCGCCACAGTCGCGATCATCGTTGGCATGGACCCGCATGGCTCCGGCTCGTACTGGATCAGTCTCGCCTTCACTTTCCTGGGCGCCGCGATTTTCGCTTTTGCCCGCGCCCGTCGTGGCCGCATTCCACAGGAAGCCTTTATCGGCATCGCCTATGCCGTTGCCTCTGCGGCGGCAATTCTGCTCATGAGCAAAGCGACTCACGAAACCGAGCACCTCAAAGACATGCTCGTTGGAAATATTCTTGCCGTCTCATGGCCAGAGGTGCGTGAGACTGCCATCCTCTACAGCGCAATTGGTGTCTTTCATTTCATCTTCCGCAAGAAATTCCTCCTCATCTCGACGAATCACGACAAAGCGGCCGGGCTTGGCCTCAACGTGCGTTTCTGGGACTTCCTGTTCTACGCCTCGTTCGGCTTCGTCGTCACGTCTTCTGTTGCTATCGCCGGCGTTCTTCTGGTTTTCTGCTACCTGATCGTGCCGTCTGTGGGCGCGATGCTCTTTGCGGATCGCATCGGCCCGCGGCTTGCGATCGGGTGGGCGATGGGGACGCTTGTTTCGGCGCTTGGTTGTTACTTCAGCGTGCAGATGGACACCCCGACGGGTGCCACGATCGTTGTGACATTTGGCGCAGCCCTCGTAGCTATGTTCCTATTCCACCTCATCATTCATCGCCGCAAAGGCCATCTGCTGG
>JBDTUW010000575.1:0-3664 GCA_040007555.1 Acidobacteriota bacterium
ACTGGCTTCCAGGTTTCTGGTGTTCGTGCTGACGGAATCGTTCTACGGGCGTGAAAACCCCACGCTCACGAACGAGCTCATCGCGGAACTACCGGGGATCTTGAACTGGAGTCTCGACGGCCTTGAGCGACTTTCTCAACGACTCACTGAGCAAAGTCGCGGTGGTGTCCCAATCGACGTGAGCGCCGCCTTCCGGTTCAGAGACGATCAGGTCAACCACACCGAGGGCAAAGACGTCCTGCGCGGTAATCTTGAGACTTGCAGCCGCATCTGGCGCGCGAGTGGCATCCTTCCACAATATCGCCGAGCACCCTTCCGGCGTAATCACCGAATAGATGGCGTTCTCGAGGATGCCTACTATATCCCCAACACCGATCGCCAGCGCCCCACCGGAACCTCCCTCCCCTGTGATGGTAACGATCACAGGCACCTCGAGTCTGGCCATCTCGCGTAGGTTGACCGCTATCGCCTCCGCCTGGCCGCGCTCCTCGGCATCGATTCCCGGGTAGGCGCCCGGGGTGTCGATAAATGTGAAGATCGGTCGCCCAAACTTCTCGGCCAGCATCATCAATCGCAGAGCCTTCCGGTACCCGTCGGGTTTGGGCATCCCGAAGTTCCGGTTCTGGCGCTCGCGCACATCCCGCCCTTTTTGATGAGCGATAACCATGACTGGCCGCTCATCAAGATAGGCCCACCCACCCACGATTGCCGGATCGTCGCGATAGCGCCGGTCGCCATGAAGCTCAGTAAACCCGGTGAATACACGCGCAATCAGATCAAGCGCATAGGGACGACGATCGTGTCGTGCTAATTGGACGCGCTCAATCGCGCTCAGCGTACTGTCACTCATTCGCCTCCCCCGTTCCTGCCGACAATCAACTCGACATCCCACCGATTATTCAAGGTCTTGAGACCTTCTGTAAAAGCTGAAGAGAGGTCTATCCGACGGAACTGAGCTGGCCGCAATCTCACCGTCAAGTAATCAGCCGTGGCCACCTCGAGGAAGAACCTGGTTTCGCCGCTGTGCCCCTCACAAAGTGCAAGCAGAGCATCTATCTCCTTTGGGCTCAGGTCTTCCTCTCGACATCGGATGCATACCGATCGCGCTGCGCTCAGCCTCGCCAGCTCCAGCGACTGGATATCGTTAGCAAATACCGAGGCCGTTCCATCGTCTGAAATTTCGAGTCGCCCCTTGAGCACAACTGCCCGATCCGCCACAAGTTCATTCTTAAACTTGTTGAACTGTTCCGGCCAACAGATGACCTTGACTCCGCCAAACTGGTCTTCAAGACGGAAGAGCGCGAAGCGGTCACCCTTTTTCGTCAATCTCGAAGTGAGGTCAGTTATTATCCCGCCTAACGACACCTGATCACCTGTCTCACGCTCGGCCAGACTCCCACAATCCGAGTTAATGACACCCGCGAGCAATGAAACAAAGCTCTCGAGCGGATGGCCACTGACATACAAACCGAGCGTTTCCTTCTCGAACGCCAGGGCCTCTCGCCGGCCCCATGCCGTAGCGGCGGGTAATTCTGGCTCGTGATCGGCGGCGACCGTCTCAAAAAACAGACCCGACTGACCCGATAATCGGTCACGCTGCACCCTCGCACCGTTCTCCATGGCCTTCTCAATTGCCGCGAACACTCGAGCCCGGTCGAGATTGACCGTATCAAACGCGCCGGCTTTGGCGAGGGACTCAAACGCTCGTCGATTGAGCACACGCTGGTCGACACGCTCCGCGACGTCGAACACCGAACGGTACAATCCTGCTTCAGCACGAGCTGCAATTATGGCATTGACGGTGGAGACGCCAATTCCCTTAATCGCCGCGAGCCCAAAACGGATGGCACTCCCGACAGGCGTGAATCCCTCATTACTGGAATTGATGTCTGGAGGCAATAGCTGCAGCCCAAAGACCTTCATTTCATTAATGTAACGTGAGAGCTTAACTGTGTTATCTCGTTCATTTGAAAGGACAGAGGCGAAGAAGTGCGCCGGGTAGTGAGCCTTAAGAAACGCGGTCTGGTAGGCGACAAACGCGTAAGCGAATGAGTGGGACCTGTTGAATCCATAATCAGCAAAATTTGCCATCAGATCGAAGATGTTCTCAGCCTTGGCGGGGCTCATCCCTCGGGCCCTCGCTCCACCGATGAACTTCTGCTTCTGCTGCGCCATCTCCTCTTTCTTCTTCTTACCCATGGCCCGGCGCATCAGGTCGGCCTCGCCCATCGAATACCCCGCAAGTTCCTGAGCCAGCAGCATGATCTGCTCCTGGTAGACGAGTATGCCGTAGGTATTTTCCAGAATATCCTTCATCTGCGGCACGAGGTACTCGACCTTCTTTCGGCCGTGGCGCCGATCGATGTAGTCATCGATCATGCCGCCATCAATCGGCCCAGGCCGATAAAGCGCGTTGAGAGCGGAGAGGTCCTCAAGGCTTTCGGGGCGAAGCTTCCGGCAGATCTCTACCATCCCGGTACTTTCGAATTGAAAGACGGCATTGAGGTGTCCGTCAGCAAAGAGGCGAAGCGCCTTCTCATCATCAAGTGGAATTTGAGATAGATCTGGTCGAGTACCACTTTCACTTTCGATAGACTTCAGGCAGTCCTCAATAATGGTCAGAGTGGTGAGGGCGAGGAAGTCCATCTTGAGCAGCCCGGTCTTCTCAAGATCGGACATGACAAACTGCGTCGTCACTTCCTTATTCTGGCCCAGGCAAACCGGCACCAGATCGGAGATCGGCACCGGCGAGATAACGACACCGGCGGCGTGCACGGACGAATGCCTGGCACATCCTTCGAGCCGCTGCGCGATCTCAATCAATTCAGCTACTTGCTCACGAGAATCGATGTAAGCCCTGAAGTCCGGGTTCTGTTCGATCGCATCCTTGATGGAGACATTCCGCCCGCGTACAGGGGGAGGAATCATTTTGGCGACCTTTTCGACCTCTGCGAGCGGTATCTCCATGGCCCGGCCGACATCCTTAATCACCGCGCGGGATGCCATGGTACCAAAAGTGATGATCTGAGAGACATTCTCCCTGCCGTAAAGACCGCTCACATACTCGATGACCGAAGCGCGTCCGCGAACGCAAAAGTCCACGTCAATATCCGGCATGTTGACGCGCTCAGGGTTAAGGAATCGCTCGAACAGCAAGTCGTATTGTATAGGATCGACATCGGTTATCTTCAGGCAGTAGGCCACGAGGCTGCCAGCTGCTGACCCGCGACCGGGCCCAACCGGAATGCCCTGAGTGCGAGCATATCTAATGAAGTCCCAGACGATGAGAAAATAGCCGGCGTAACCCATGCGGTTGATGATGTCCATCTCACGCGCGAGCCGCTCTTCGTAGGTGCTCAGTGAGTGCTTGAGACTTGCCCCGAGCGGGCGAAAGACTTCCCGACAGCGCTCATCAAATCCGTCACGAGTAACCTTCTCGAAGTAGCTCGAAATAGTGTGCTCGGCGGGAACGGGGTACTGCGGCAGTTGATCCGTCGGCTTGGGAAACTCAAGATCGCATTTTTCGGCAATTTCAAGAGTTCGAAGCAGCAGATCCGGCTCCTCACCAAAGACCTCCCACATCTCCGCGGCGCTGCGAAAGTAATACTTCGGTGAACCATATTGCAGACGGTTCGGATCCTTGATGGTCTTGCCCGTGCCGATA
>JBDTUW010000576.1:0-3662 GCA_040007555.1 Acidobacteriota bacterium
ATTCCCTGTTATTCTTCATCGCCATATCCAGCAGCACTGCCACAATGATAACAAGTCCAATGACGATTTGTTGGGTAAAGGAGCTGATGCTCAGCAGGTTGAGTCCATTTCTCAGTACTCCGATGATCAGTGCGCCGACCAGAGTTCCAAAGACATTTCCCTCGCCACCCATGAGGCTCGTCCCGCCAATCACCGTCGCCGCGATTGCGTCAAGCTCGTACATGATCCCCGCAATCGGCTGCGCCGAGTTGAGACGCGCCGTCAACAAAATTGCTGCCAGCGCACTCAAACCTCCACACAAACCATACACGACGATCTTGTAGAGTCTGACATTGACACCCGAGAGAACGGTTGCTTCTTCATTTCCTCCAATGGCGAATGTATATCGTCCGAGCTTTGTCTTCGTCAGAACAAAATGGGCAACCGCATACACCGCCAGCATGATGATTACAGGAACCGGTATGCCGACCAGCTTCCCCGTTGCGAGGAACCGGAACGTTTCGGAAAAACCCGAAATCGGACGACCTTCAGTGAAGAGTAGTGCCGCTCCGCGCGCGACACTCATCATGCCGAGTGTTGCGATAAACGGAGGCAGTCGACCCACCGTGATCAACACGCCATTGAGAGAACCACAGGCAAAGCCAACCAGCGGACCTGCAGCAAGCGCGATCGGCAGCGGGACGCCGCTTTGAAGCAGGCTCGCCATGACCACGCCCGAAAAGGCGAGCACCGACCCAACTGATAAGTCAATTCCACCCGTGATGATGACAAAGGTCATCCCCGCGGCGATGATCGCGATGATCGCCGTCTGTTCGGCGATGTTGAGCAGGTTCGAGACGGTCAGGAAATGCGGTGTCAGAATCCAGAGAACGATGACCAGCGCGAGCAGCCCGAACAAAGTCCCGAACTGCCTGCCATGATGCGTAAGAAACGCCTTTGTATTCAACGTCACCCCCCCAAAGCGCATTGAAGAATCTTCTCCTGCGTGGCTTCCGCCGCTGTGAACTCACCATTTATCCGACCCTCATGCATGACTAATACTCGATCGCTCATGCCGAGAACCTCCGGCAGATCGGACGAGATCATAATGATCGCGGTGCCAGCCGCGGTTAACTGATTCATCAGTTGGTAAATCTCAGCCTTGGAACCCACATCGATACCGCGTGTCGGCTCGTCAAAGATGAGAATCTTGCCTCGACAGCAAAGCCATTTGCTGAGCACGACCTTCTGCTGGTTCCCTCCGCTCAGGAACATGACCTTCTGCGCGGGGCCCGTAGTCTTGATGCGCAGCTCGGTGATGTATTTGCTCGTCGCCTCCTGCTCTTTGTCATCACTCACAACACCCAGGTACGAGAAGCGATCAACACTAGGCAGGCAGATGTTCTCCTGTGTCGAGAGGGGCAGCACCAACCCCTGCGTCTTCCGGTCTTCAGTCAGAAACCCGATCCCAAGATTGATTGCCTGCCGCGGCGAAGTGATCTTCGTCAGACGACCTTTAACAAAGATCTGCCCGCTCTTAAGCTTATCCAAGCCGAAGATCGACCTTGCAAGTTCGGAGCGTCCCGACCCAAGCAGACCAGCGATTCCCAGCACCTCGCCTTCGTAAAGTGAGAAGTTGATATCGGTCACGAGCTCTTCCCGCGAAAGATGCTCCACTCGGAGTGCCTCCGCCCCGCGCCCGGCCGCGACCTTGGGAAACTGCTGCGTCAGCTCGCGGTTGACCATCATCCTGATCAACTCGGGTTTGGAAACCTCCTTTATGTGACGAATTCCGACGAGTTTTCCGTCACGAAGCACCGTTACCCGATCGCCTATCTCGAAGAGTTCTTCCATCCGATGCGAGATGTAGATGATCGAAACTCCGTCGTTCCTTAGCTTCCGGATGCGAGTAAAGAGCTCCCTGATCTCCTTTTCAGTGAGGGCAGAGGTCGGCTCATCCATGATCAGAATATTCGCATCGAGTGAAACCGCTTTGGCGATCTCGACCATTTGCTGTTCCGCAACGCTTAGCTCCTTGACCAGACTCCGTGCATCGAAAGCAACACCGAGGCCCTTCAATATCTCATTCGAGCGGGCGTACATCCGCCGGTGATCCACAACCCCCGGGAAGAGCGAGGGCTCGCGACCCAGGAAGATGTTCTCCGCCGCCGAGAGATGCGGAACCAGATTCAGCTCCTGATAAATAATGCTGATACCAAGATCGCGAGCGTGCTTTGGACTCCTGATCTCTGTTTCCCGACCATTAACGACAATCTTTCCCTGGTCTTTCTGATAGGCACCGCTGAGGATCTTCATGAGCGTCGATTTGCCAGCACCATTTTCGCCGAGCAGGATGTGCACTTCACCCTTGGCGAGGCGGAGATCGACTCCATCCAGGGCAATTACTCCCGGGAAAGTCTTGCGAATCCCCACCATCTCGAGGGCGAGCACTTCCCGCTCTTTGACGGCCGGCTCAACTGTCACACGAGTTCCTCAGCATGTGCCTTCGAACACCTTCAACTAGGTCAGAGTCCGATCGACTCACGAAGGTAACGTCGGCTTCGAATGGCACTCTCGACCGGCTTGACACCAGGCTTCGTCGCGTCGGTGTCCTGCTCAACGATCGCCCATCCGTTGAATCCGGCGTCACTCAACGTCGAAATGACTTTCGCGAAGTCGACACCACCTTCACCAAGTTCGCAAAAAACGTCGCGTCGCACCGCTTCCAGAAATCCAACGCCTTCACGACGGACTGCCTCAAGTACTGGGGGCCAGACATCCTTCAAATGCAGATGTCGAATTCGTGACTGGTACTTCCGTGCCGCTTCGACCGGGTCGCCGCCACCATAGAAGTAGTGCCCCGTATCGAGGCAAAGGCCGAGCAGATCAGAGTCAACGCTTTCGCAAAGTCGTTCGATCTCACCCGGCGTTTCGATAAACGTGCCGGCGTGATGATGAAAGACGACGTCCAGGCCGCGTTCGTGGCAGCCAGCCGAAACGCGCCTGAGAATCTCAGCCGCACCCGCCCACTGACTATCGCTCATCCCGTCGCGAGTCTCATCCACCCTGCCAGCGATCTCCATGCGGTGCTTATTCATCTCGTCGGCAAGCACGACAAGCTTCGCACCACCCGCTGCCAGCAGTTCTGCGGTACGAATCGCCTCCACAAACCCGGCTTCGTGTCGCCCGGCGTCGGCCAGCGGAATGGGCACAAACGCGGCAACCAGCTCGAGCCCGCGGGCCGACAATTCCGCAGTTAGGCGTTCCGCATCCGTGGGAAAGTAATCGTAGGGCCCCAGCTCGGTGCCGACGTACCCTGCCTGTTGCATCTCGTCAAGAACCGAGCTGAATGACTGTTGCTCGCCCCATCCCTCGATCTCCATAATGCCCCAACTAACTGGAGCTGTTCCGATCTTGATTGACATTTGATTCACCTGAAAAAGGCCTCCGTTATTACCAACTCGATTCTCTATTAACCGGTATTCCCTTGACTCGTAGCCTATTAAACTGGCTGGCCCACTACCTTGATCGTCTCGCCTGAGCGCATCGCGGGAACTTGAAACCGGACTAGCGGGTCAAACTCCCTACCTTTCTCCAGACATTGTTTCGAAGATTCTCGAGTAGGGTTGGTGTGTCAGCTATTTTGGCGTAATCACGACAATGCCAATCCGCAGAGTGTTCTT
>JBDTUW010000577.1:0-3660 GCA_040007555.1 Acidobacteriota bacterium
ATGTTTGAATGCCGGCGCTCGATCAGAAAACTTCATTTTCTCGTGGTCGGCAACACCGTAGCCAGTTCTCTTTTATTATTAAACCCTACACCAATGACTTCCACCACTCCCCTGCTCCGCTGCGCTCAATGCGGCGGCACAAGCATCTACGACCTCGATGAGATTGAACGCGATCGCGGCGATTGGATTCGCTGCTGTCCGGACTGCCAGGCCGAGAATGTCCTGGCCTATCCGAGTGAGACTCTCCCCATCGAGATCGCTGGCTGGCGAGGGAGTAATTAGCCTCGGGGGTCACCCAAAAGCGGCCAATGAGGTGACCACCGAGGGTAATTAGATTTCGCTATACTCGTCGAATTCTCTTCCCCGAACTGCGTATTCCGCTGAAAGCGGCCACCTATTCCGGAGCATCCAGCCACTCCAGATCTTAGCGACGCTCCTGTGATAGTACCACCCGTAAGGGTGGCCGGTTTCAGTGATTCAGGAACTATCAACGAGTTCTGTCTTCTTTTCCATCATCATCTCGTCTCCTCCTTGTTTTACCGTAAGTGCCAGCTCAAAGTTTGAGCAGGCACGATGCGATGGAACATCGGTATGACAGTAAATCTGAGGTGGTCACCGACCTGATCAAGAGGTACTTGAAACCAACAGCACGTCCTGGCAATAAGATCGGCTTTCGCACAAGCTGCAAGTAGACGTGAGAACCAATTCCACTTCCCTGCTCCGCTGCGCTCATTGCGGCGTTCCGAGCCTCTATGATCCCGACTCCATTGACCGCGATCAGGGCGACTGGATTCTCCGCTGTCCAGTCTGCAATGCCGAGAATGTCCTGGCTTATCCGAGCAAGGGCCTCTCAATAGAGATCGCCGGTGGCGAGAGTAATTTCGTAACCTTATAACCTTGGTTCTCCCTCTCTCAATTTGACAGAAGTCCCCGGTTTGCTATGCTCTATAGTGTAATCTCTTAATTTCATATAGACATGAGGAATGCAGCAGAGCAAAGACAAAGGAGGGTGTTTGATATGCCACTAGTGAAAGTGAAGCGATTCTCGCAAGTCACTTTGCCATCCGAAGTGCGCAAGCAGTTCAAGATCGTCGTAGGCGACTACTTAGAAGCAGAGGCCGTCAAGGACGGTATTCTGCTCAAGCCCGTATCCGTGGTCGAAAAGAAGGGTGCATGGAAGGACCTCTTCGAGGTGATTGATCGAGTCAACGCTCGCAACCCGAAACCGCGCAAATCGGCAAAACAGGAGGAAGAGGAGATCGCGCAGATCATTAAGGAGTACCGCAAAACAGCTCGTAAGCAGAAAACTCGTGCGTAAAGCTGTTTTGGACTCCACGGTGCTCGTCAGCGCTTTTCTCAATAGCACTGGTGTGTCCTATGAGCTCCTGCGCTTTGCTTCCGCAGGAGCTTTTATCTTGTGCTTGGCTGAAGAAATATTGTCTGAAGTAGAGAAAGTGCTGCGTTATCCTCGACTCCTCAAGAAGCGGCGCTATAAAGATGAGGAAGTGGACCAATATGTGCGGCTGCTTCGGAGTATCGGGCAAATCGCTTCCCCACTGCCCAAGCTCCGAGCTGTCATCCGCGACCCCAATGACGACAAATCATTGCCTGTGCGGTCAAGGCCCATGCCCAGCACATTGTCTCCAGGGACAAGGACCTGCTCAGCATTGGGACATACCGAAAGACTGCCATTGTCAGCCCGGAGGACTACATCGAGCTATTAAGGACAGAGAATGACTAAACACATCTTCAGGGTGGTCACAGCCAGCACCGCCCGAGCCAGTCTCAGCAGGATTATTGATAAATCTGCTCGTGGCTCTAGGTTCATCGTCACCTACCGTGGAACACCGCACGCCGTCATTCTTGGTATATCCGAGTTCATAAAAGCAACCGGCCTCACTCGCGATATTGCTCTCGGCCTCAAAGATCTCGACGCTGGCAAGTCCGTCTCGCTTGATCGCAAAACCCTTGAGGGCATCAAGACGAGGGGGAGAGCAAAATTGACAGCGATCGCCAGGAAGAAACGACGCCTCTGATCTCCAGTTCACCCGATTGACGCCACTTCCCTACTCCCGAGCAATTGCGCGTCCGATATGAACATTATCGTGGCTTCTCACTGGACGACGATGCCACTGCCCCGCTCCTTACCCGCTACATTGGTGGTGAGGCTACCGGGCGCTACCACCAGGATGCAGCCATCCGCGCCGTCTTTGAAAAGATCGCTCGCTGCGAGCGCACCAGAGAGGCAAAGCGAGCCCTTCTCACGCTTGCCACTGGCGCTGGCAAACCTTCATCGCAGTCAATATCTTGAAAAGCATCGCCGATGCCGGGCAGCTTCGTTCCCCAGGCCTCGGGGCGTTGCAGAACGACTTCGGAAAACGATGCTGCTGCCCCTAATCCGCTCCCAACTCCTCTCCGCCACCCCCGACTTAATCGCCTCACGCAATGCCGACGTCATCCGCGCACTGATCGCAAAACCAATGAATCCCCTCGGACCTCCTTCCCGATCTTCGTCCTTGAGCCAGTCGATCAGTTCGTTTTTCGTGGCAAGCTGAATCTCTTTTCGATTGCTGCCCCCCTTTCGAGGTCGTGCACTTGATGGTGCTTGACACTCAATGGATCCGGTAATGCCTCAACGTCTCGGTCCTCTGCTGCGTCTCGCCGGAGGTAACTCCCCACCCGACCCGCTTCTTTACGAATTATTTATGAACTGTTTACGCCTTCCTTATGCGCCGCGTCCTATGCTGCTTTCTGGGATGGTCGAGGCTATGGGCGGGCCCGTTAAGAGACAGCACGGGCTCAGAATTCAATGGGGAGGGCTATGTTCGATCTGAGTTTTGTGGGCACGATGATTTGCTTCTTTCTGCTCGCGCTCGGATATGTGCGTGGGTGCGAGAAGCTGCAATGAGAAAGGCTCTATGAACTGGGAATCCATTCTATCGCTGGTTGCCGCAGCACTGTTGCTGTTCTATCTCGCGTACGCGCTGCTGCGACCGGAGAAGTTCTAACGCACGGTCGCTAACAGCCTGCATCATCGGCTTTCGGAGTCGACGACGGGCGACCGACCTCAAAACATTACCTTTATGACAATCAATGGCTGGTTCCAAATTCTGTTTTTCTTCGCCTTGGTCCTGGCAGTCACGAAACCGCTGGGCGCTTTCATGACGCGCGTCTTTAACCGCGAACGAACATTTCTCGATCCCGTGCTGCGACCCATCGAGCGGCTGATTTACCGGCTGACGGGAGTAGACGAGAAGCGTGAGATGCGCTGGACTGAATACGCCATCACCATGCTCCTCTTCAGCGGCGTCTCGATGGCTGTGCTCTATCTGCTCCAGCGGGTGCAGGCGTATCTGCCTCTCAACCCGCAGGGGCTTGCCAACATCGAGCCCAGCTCGGCGTTCAATTCCGCGGCGTCTTTCACATCCAACACCAACTGGCAAAGTTACGTACCGGAAGTGACGATGAGCTACCTGACACAGATGGCAGGTCTGGCATATCACAACTTCATGTCGGCAGCGGTCGGGATCGCCCTGGCGATCGCTTTGATCCGGGGCATCGCGGGACGTCAGAAGGACAGCCTCGGCAATTTCTGGGTGGATATGACCCGCGCGACCCTGTGGGTACTGCTCCCGTTCTGCCTGGTCGGCGCGCTGGTCG
>JBDTUW010000578.1:0-3647 GCA_040007555.1 Acidobacteriota bacterium
GACAAGCCCCGCCCCTACGGCCCTCCGTGAGTCTTCCTGTTCCCCAACCGGCACCTTCCAGGTCGAACAGTTCACTTGCCGTGAAAGGCAATTGTGTCACGCCGATCCGTGGTCCCAAAGGGCCAGATCTTTGCTCCTTACAACAAATCGACTGCTTCGCTCCTCTCAACTCGGGTGGCGGAAATATCGACAGTACGATCTCATTTCTGATTAACCGCGAAAACTCCTGAACGCATCATCACCCCGCGTTTCCAGCCGACTCGCCGCCAAGCGCTCGCACACGCCGGATCACCTCATCCCGACCAATGACGTGTGCTATACGAAATAACTCCGGGCTCTGCGTCTGCCCGGTAAGAGCAATTCTGATGACATTACTCACGTCGCTGATGGAGCCCGCATAATTGTCCGGCGCCTTCTTGAACTCGCCCGCTGTCCCGGCAAACTTGTGCGCGGCAGCCAATTCCCTTATCTGTTCAAACCATGCTTTCTGATCCGATTCGTGCCGATACGAATCCGCGAAATCTCTCGCAAGCGCCCTCACAGTAGCCGGATTGACCCGACCAAATTTCGAATCAGCCGGATCACTCACGAGAGTGAACAAGCTCGAATAGAACAACGTGTAGACGGCGCGAAAGTCGCTCCACTTCGCCAGGTCCTTACGCCGTACCGCACCCGGCTCGCGCTCCATCTCGAGAATTCGCCGCGTCACGGCTGCATCCGCGCGGAGGCTCTCGGCCAACGGGCGATCGTAGCTCTCCGCCCACGTCGTCAGCGCCTCGAGTGTTTCATCTACAGTCAGGAATGAGATGTACTCACGACTGATCGATTCCAGCTTGACGAGATCGAAAATAGGACCGGCCACACCACACTCGTCGAGCCGAATGGCGGCTGCTGCTGATTCCTCAAACGTGGCCTCAGCCAGACGGCTATTTGCAAGACCGCGAAGATAGTGTTGAACGGCGCCCGCCGGATAACCCGAGGAGATGTAGAAATCAACGTTCGCTTCAGGATCGTTTCGCTTGCTGAGCTTCCGCCGACTCGCTCCTTCCAGTTTCATCAGTGGCGCAATGTGAGCGTATCGTATCGGATCGAATCCCAGTACCTTGAAAAGCTGAAGGTGCAAGGCGACCGATGATATCCACTCTTCACCACGCAGCACCAGGTTGACTCGCATGAGATGGTCATCAACCGCATGCGCGAAGTGGTAGGTAGGAAGCCGCGGATTCTGGTCGCTGCTCTTGATGAGTACCGCGTCGTTGCGGCTCTCGGGCATTTCAATCGGGCCGCGGATGAGGTCCTCAAACGAGACGCGCGCTGGTTCACCATCAGGCGAACGCAAACGGACTGCATAAGGCAGACCAGCGTCAAGCCGGGTCTTCACTTCTTCGGGTGAGAGATGCCGACAATGCGCCCAGACCCCATAATATCCGGACGTGACCTTCTCCGCCTGTTGCTTTTCGGTCAATGCTGTCAGCTCTGCGCGTGTGCAGAAGCAGAGATAGGCGTCGTCGCGAAACAACAGTTCCCGCGCGTAAGTATGATAGATACGACTTCGCTTCGATTGTTCGTACGGACCCCATGAGGAAGTGGCGTCATCTTCGTCCGATTGTATCGAGAAGTAATCGAATGCTCGAGCAAACTGTTCCGGCGCCTCGGCGACGACTCGCGCCCGATCGGTATCCTCAATGCGGATGAAATAGACTCCTTGAGAATGGACGGCCAGATTTTTTGCGATCGTTGCAACATAGACCCCGCCAGTATGGAGGAACCCGGTTGGACTGGGTCCAAAGCGCGTCACTACTGCTCCGCGTGGCAGATCGCGCGTGGGGTAACGGGCCTCCCAATGGGCTGGCTCCGGAAGATCGTCGTCGAACAACGATCGAATCAAATCATGATCGAGCATCACACCTCCGATTGACAAAGCCCAGAAGTCTATCATATTGGCATTGATTATTAATCTCCCTCGCGTCCTGCGGCAGGCGAGAGGGGAGGGCGCAGTAAATCTATAAGGCTGCCTCGGGCGAAAGCGATATGACTTTGTTCAATCAGCAGTTACCGCAACGCATTTATTGGCTGTTCTTTATGTCGTTGACGCTGCTCTATATCTCGTTCACACCGGGGACGATTGAAGGGCAGGGCTACAATCAGGAGAACCTGGTTGCCGCCGGACAGGTTTTGACAAATGTCGTCAACGCGGTCACGCGGCAGCCGCTGGTTCAAGTTGAATGGACCAGGCACGGTTGTATCGAGCCGCTCCTGGAATTGCCGTTTGTCGCAGCCAGTCGACTGTTTTTTGGTGCCTCGGAGAAGTGGCCAGGAAGGCTGGCGATCTTTGTGCCCATTCTGGCTACATCGCTGCTCTGTACGCTTCTGCTGATTTGGGCTCATCGCCTGACCTCGAGTCTTCGCTGGTCGATTTTGCTGGCAGTGGCCGCTGGATTGGGAACGATGCTCTGGCCCTACGCCTACATTGGGCTGGAAACAACTCAATCATTGGCGCTGCTGGCTGCCGCGTTTATTACTCTCGGTCGAATGCGGACCGGAAGTTGGCGTGAAGTGCTGTTGTTGGCGGTTTGTTGTGGGGTGACGTTGACCGCAAAGTCGAGTGGCGTCTTCCTCGTTCCGGCGATTGGCTTTCTAGTCTTTGTCTACTTTTGGCGGCAGAACACACTCGGCGAAGCGAAGTGGAAACTGATCGGTCTCCTGGGTCTGATCGTTTTGCTGTTCGGCCTAAACCTCATGGCAAGGTCTCGCTATTGGGGTGGCACGGCAGCCGGCGCAGCAGGCTACTACTCGCAACTCCTGATCGACAGTCCGCTGACTGCGGCCTTCCAGGCATTTTCCTACTTCGGGTCGCCGAATAAGAGTTTGCTTCTATACTGCCCGATAGTGCTGCTGAGCCTTCTTGCGCTACGGGCGGCGTGGCGTCTGCAATCGGCGATTGTCATCTTTTCGTTGCTGACACTCGGCGGTTTGATTGCCGGATTTGCGGTGACAAGGATGTGGGCGGAGGAGACGTGGGGGCCGCGCTACCTGCACGCAGCAGTCGCGCCCTTGCTCCTGTGTCTGGCTGCAGCGAGTTCGGAGATGGAGTTTCGCTGGAGGCGTCACGTGTCAGTCCTGGCGCTGCTGCTTTTAGGTTTGGGAGTCTCGTTGCTGGGGACATTGTTTTCCTATGGTTCACTGCATCGCGCGGCGATCGAGACTTCACAGAATACTCTTGAGGCCCTGCAGTACAGTCCGAGGTGGAATCACATTCAGTTCAATTGGACTTTGCTGCGGCTTTGGATTCGCCGAAGCGTGGTTACGACCCAGGAGGAAGACCTTTGGCCAAAGCCGGTGGGGTGGTGGTTTTCAAAGCCTGACGACGCACCCCCCGAGAAGACGGTTGATTTGAGGCAGTTCGCCACGCCTCAACCCATCATCCTGCAAAGATGGCGCCCGTCAGTTTCGCTGTCAGCCGGAGCGTTCACGGTGCTGCGCGTGATGTGCCTCGCTTTCCTCCTCATCGGATTGGCCGTATTGGTGAGGGCCTGGCGATGGGCAGGTCACATGGTTCCTCCGCGCTAGCCTTGTGGGACAAGCCTCGCCCCTACGACAGTCCTCGTGTTCCGCAAACAGAGTGTTTTTGAAGGGGTACGGTTGTG
>JBDTUW010000579.1:0-3646 GCA_040007555.1 Acidobacteriota bacterium
GAACGAGGACTCTCATCCGCCAGGAGCGTCTCTGGAGGTAGAGTCACAGGTACAAAGCCATGACCCAGTGCATCCTTCACCTGCTCGAGAGAGACATTGTTCATGCTGCCGTTGACCAGAAGCATTCGGCCGTCTTCGTGGACCGGCTCGATGGGTTTTCGTTGAAATCCCACCAGTGTCGCCAGACATTCCGCAAATCCAGCGGAGCCGGCGGTCACCCTCAGCAAATCGCTTAGCTTCAATACGATTCCTGCAGCTTGTAAATCGGTATCAGTGACGGCATCGAGAACGTAAATCGCCTTGTCTAAGAAAGTCTTTGGGCTTGCCATCAATACTTCCGAAGTGCTCAACACCCTGGTCGCGGTCGCGGTCTGTCTTTGGATTATCGAAGGTATGAAACTGTCGGTCATTGGCTCCAAAGGATCGTTGGCGAAGGCGCTTTCGTGGAGAAGTGTTCCTGAGATGAATTGAAGGCCTGTGCGCGTCGTCCTTTTGAGCTTGGGAAAGGCCGGAATGAATGGAAGCGCACGGCACGATGAAGCACTCATCAATGCCTCGAGTTCACTTCCAATATTTCCTCTCAACGAGGAGTCCGTCTTCTTGTAGAAATGCGTCATTCCTGACCCAATTCCGTCCGCGACGACGCGTCTGACGCGTTGCCCTGCTTGAGCGGCTGAGAGGTGACGACTCTCAATGTTCACGACCACCACTTGATGGTCAACCGGCAGCCTTGCGGGACTTGATCGAACCGTCATCTCGGTCACGACCTGAGTTGAAATCCCGTGCCTCGCAAACTGTACGCCGACATCATTAGCGCCAGTCAGATCGTCGGCTATTACCAGAAGTCTCGGCATCGTCTAAGACCCGTCTTGCCAATAAACCGGTTGCTACGCAAGATCAAGGAATGTCATCGATTGTAGATTGGAGTTGGCCCACGCAGGATTTTCCAGACATCGTCGCAGCGCGCGACCGTCTCCGCGGGCAACGGTCCTTCGTCAAGAGCCGCAATGTTCTGTTCCAGTTGCTCGAGCCTGGAGGCTCCGAGAATGACGCAGTCCGTCGGTGAGTGGTGTAACAGCCAGTTAAGCGCCAGGCTGATGAGCGATCGACCAGCTTCGTCGCTGAGAGCCTGTAATTCTTCGACAGCGCGAAAGGTTTGCTCGTGCCAATAGCGATCCTGATACATCGCGTTCTGGTCGAACCTTGTTCCGGGTGTGATTGCGGTGCTCTTGTGCTTACCTGTCAGCAATCCGCCAGCAAGTGGATTGTAGGCAATGATGGACACGCCGAACTCCCTCGCCATCGGTACAAACTCCTGCTCAAGTCCGCGGGCGAGTAGGTTATACATCTGCTGAGCGATCAGCGGGGATTTGTAATCGCGCTGTGCGGCCGTGCACATCATTCGCCCAACCTGCCAACTTGAGTAGTTGGAGATTGCGGCGTAGCGAACCTTGCCCGCCCTGACCACCGTCTCCATCGCTTCCAGAGTTTCATCCAGCGCGACATCGTAGTCGGGCCAGTGGAGGTAGTAGATATCGAGATAGTCTGTTTGAAGTCGCTTAAGGCTCTCGTCGATCGCCCTCAGGATTGCAGCTCGCGAGAGGCCTTTCTGGTCTGGAGCATCGCCCATTTCTGCTCGAACTTTGCTCGCGAGGACTACCCTGTCGCGTCTACCGCGCAATGCTTTTCCGAGAAACTGTTCGGAGATGCCCTTCTGATATGCATTTGCGGTGTCAAAGAAATTGATCGCGTGGTCGAGACAAGAGTCGACCAGTCTCAGGGCCAACGTCTCGTCGACCTGACCACCGAAGGTCATCGTGCCAAAGCACGCGCGTGAGACATCGAGACTGGTGCCCTTGAGATTTCGATAAGTCATCTTTGGAAAATATCCCCATCAAGGCTGTCGGCTATCGCTGAAGACAACAGCTCGATTGTGTTCTTGCCCGAGGCGGGACAGCCTTTCATCGCGGGGAGAAAAAAAGCCTGGCGAAGGCAAAGGCAACCCGTTAGCTTTCGCAATCTGTCACATTCCGTTGCGTCTTTGCGCCCTTGCGTTGAGAAAGTGTAAAAATGCCCGGGCGCCGGCAGAATGAGAATGTCCACACTCAACCGCTACGACCACACGTCGAACGAACGTTACTCGACCAGGGCGCCGTTCTTGAAGGTGACTTGCCGCACGACTTTTCCCTGCTGGTCCCATTCTGTTGCAGATCCCTCTGCTTTAAAGCCCACCCAATGCGACTCAATCTTCTTGCGACCATTCTTCCAGAAGTGCGCGTGACCTGATGCACGGGCCGCTCATCCCAGTTTCCCTGTGGAGTGTATTGCGGCCCGCGCAGAGTTGGGGGAGTCCGATTGGCCTCTCCCATAGTGAAGCTGCCCGCTTCGATTCGAAGGAGCTTAATCCCGATGGAGTTTGCGTGAGTCTGGTTGGCCATCGAGGCGGAAGGTCGAGACCAGCTCTGACCGAACCCCAGCGATGAAACAATGACTCCCACGCAAAGTAGCGTGAGCAGTCTCGCGCCAGCGAATCTCATATCCTTGACCTCTTATGCACCCCGACCATCAAAGTCGGAAGTAAGGATCACCGTCATGCAGGCCAACCGCCGATGTCGTCAATGTCAAACCTGAGTCGGAGACCGCAGGCCGGAAACAGTGGGCTAGACAGTATTGCTGTCTGGCGCCACCGAGGTACCACCTCATTGTTCCAGAGCCGCAACTTGGTCGGCATCAACTTCACCTTCAGTGCTTTCCTGACTTTGACGACATCCTGGTGAAGGCGCCGACGTAGGGTTTCTTCGCAAGACGTATCCACGCTCATTAGCGCAAATATTGAAAGTCAGGGACCCGTTTTTGCAAATTGAATTAAACCAAGATTAATTCTGAAAGTAAAGCAAACGTTCCGAGATTTATCTTGACAACACTCAAATCCGTGGATATCTTCCACTCAGCTAAACCGTTGCTCAAATGGGTATTTGTCGGAACAGAGGACCGCTGAGTATCGTTCGATTCACGTCGAAGAGGAGTACGTCTCATGTTTCATAAAAAGTCGACCCTCATAACGATGATAGTGGTGATAATCCTGCTTGGCGCGACAGTCATTGACGCGCAGGTTACCACTGCGACGATCTACGCAAATGTTACAGACGCCTCCGGAGCGAAGTTGGGCGGGGCGACTGTGACGATCACGAGCGAGCAGACCTATTCCACGCAGAGTGCAATGACAAACTCCGACGGCGAGTTTACTTTCAATTTCCTCCAGTTAGGCATCTACAGACTCTCAATCTCAGCGAAGGGCTTTAAGGAACAGAATCAGGGCAGTATCGAGGTTTCAGGTGGCCAGCGGCTGCGACTGAGCTATGCTCTCGAGGTAGGCTCACTTAGTGAGAAAGTCACCTTTACTTCAGAACAGCCGGTGATCAGCGCAGTCAACGCTGAACAGTTGATCTCGCACGATGCGACTGAGGTTAGGGGCAACCCTACCCAGTTCGATCCTTGGTCAACGAGTTGACTATGTCGGGGGCTCGATCTATCTGGATGATGCCAGCAACGCCCTCCAGTACTTAAACCGAGCGGCATTTGCCGCAGTACCATGCGCACTCGCTCTGTGAAGGACAGACTCTTGGCGATGCTCAGATCGATATTC
>JBDTUW010000580.1:0-3634 GCA_040007555.1 Acidobacteriota bacterium
CAATCTGGCGAATCACAATCTGGCGAATCACAATCTGGCGAATCACAATCTGGCATCTCCACCGCAATCGGACTCGCGCCTCTGGCGGTTGTTCGTGGCCATCAAAGGCGCGGCATTGGCGGGCTGCTTGTCCGTGAGGGACTCAGGCGCTGCCTGGAAATCGGCCACCCGCTTGTCTTCGTTCTTGGTCACGCCCACTACTATCCCCGTTTCGGGTTCGTCCCCGCCAGCATGAAAGGCTTCCGTTCTGAATACTCTGTGCCGGATGATGTCTTCATGGTTGCCGAGCTCGTTCCGGGCGCCGCCTCCGGGCAATCGGGACTGGTGAGGTATTTGGACGAGTTCCGTGGCTTTTGAGAATGCAGCTCACGCACAGACTCCCCGCCGGATCCCTGTCTTCCGGGCAACTGAGGTCCTTCGGTCGTGTCCCCGACTAGAAAAATCTCCGCCTGTGACGCAGAATAGTTAATTCGGCAGTCGCCCCCGGCGTGTCTTTACTGTGGGAGAATTTATGATCGGAGAGACGATCTCGCATTACCGAATCCTCGAGCACCTTGGCACCGGTGGGATGGGTGCCGTGTACAAAGCCGAGGACCTGAAGCTGCATCGCCCGGTAGCCCTGAAGCTGATGCTGGATGGATCCATGGACAAGGAGACCTCCAAATCGCGGTTTCTTAGGGAAGCGCGGGCGGCATCTTCACTCAACCACCCCAACATAGCGACGATCTATGAGATCGATGAGGTCGAGCGCGATGGAACCCGCTATAACTTCATCGTCATGGAGTATGTCGATGGTCGGACACTGAGACAGCAGGTGGGCCGGTTCGGTATCGGAGAATCAATCGATATCGCGATGCAGATTGCCGATGCGCTTGCTGAAGCTCACGAACATGGGATCGTTCATCGGGACGTCAAGCCCACAAACATCATGCTCAACGAGGGAAATCGGGTCAAGATGCTCGATTTCGGCGTTGCCAAGTTTCACCCATCGCCGATGCCTGATGAGAACACCGCCAGTCTCTACCAGACAGATATCATGAAGACTGCTCCGGGTATGGTGATAGGAACATTTGCCTACATGTCGCCTGAGCAAGCTCTCGGTCTGGACGTCGACCAGCGCAGTGACATCTTCTCGATGGGAGTTTTGTTCTACGAACTGCTCGCTGGCCGCCTTCCTTTTGATGGCCGTACGACCCTGGCCATGATGGACGCGATCCTGCATTCAAGTCCGATACCGCTGGCCAGCGCCAATGCCGGAGTCAGTCCGGAGCTGGAGGCGCTCTGCCTGCAGATGCTCGCCAAGGATCGAGAGCACCGCTACCAGACCCTTCGCGATGTCCATCGCGATCTTGCACAGATCCGACGCGAGATGTCGACGGCGGAGCGAGTCGACCCATTCCAGACCCAGATTAGCGGCAGCGGCAGTGGTGCGATCGCAGCGCCCCCGATACCCACGGTTTCGCTCAGTGGAAGAACGGGCAAGAGCCTTGCGGTTATGACGTTTGCCAACGTGACGCAAAACGAGGCCGACGACTGGCTGGGCGTCGGGATCGCCGAGACCGTGACCGCTGATCTGAAGAATATTGAGGGCCTGACCGTCATCGGACGAGAGCGAGTCTTTGAAAGTCTGCGGCGTTTGGGAGTTGAGAAATCGAATGAGTTTGATCCGGTCTTCGCGACTCAAGTGGGTCGCGAGGTAGGCGCCCGATGGATCATCAGCGGCGGCTACCAGCGCCTCGCTGAGATGGTGCGAATTACGGCGCGTTTCGTCGATGTTGAGACGGGCGAAGTCATGCGCACCGTGAAGATCGATGGCGAGATCACGCACATCTTCGAGCTGCAGGACAAGATCGTTGATGAGCTGTCCCAGGGACTCGATTTCACCCTGCGTACCGCTGAGCGCGAAGTGATTGGACGGCACGAGACCGAGATAATCGAAGCTTACGAAGCCTTTGCCAAGGGCATGATGGCTCTCCGCTCCCTGAGCAGCGAGGGAATTGAGCAGGCAATCAGCTTGTTTGATCGTGCGATCGAGCTCGATCCGGTTTATTCGCGTGCGCACGGCATGCGTGGCTACGCCCTCGGCCTCAATGGGCAGTTCCTCTCACGCACGGACCTGCTCGAAGAGGGTGTCGCCAGTCTGCAAAAGGCGATCGAGTATCAACCACAGGCCGCCGAGGCTTACGCCGGGCTCGGGATGCTCTTCGTTGCGATGGATCGAGTCGATGAAGCCATCGGCGCCATCCGTCGCGCCCTTGCGTTTGGACCGGATGACGCAACGAGTCGTGCGGCGCTCGGGCGCGCCTACTTTCTTGGCAAAGGGATGTTTCGCGAGGCAGCAGCCGAGTTTGAACGAGCCCTGGAATCAAATCCTCTTGGAGGTTGGGTATCGCTCCAACTCGCGCAATGCTACGCATACCTCGGCGAATACGCGCGTGGCGAACAGGTTGCTCGCCTGGCCGTGGCGCAACAGGAACAAATGCAATCCGGACAGGAAGCGATGCAGATCGTTGGGGCGCATACGCGACTAGGGCACATCTATGCGCTTCAGGGCCGGTTTGATGACGCAGTCTCCGAGTATTACCAGGAATTGGTCTTCCTCCGTGGCAACGATCATGTTCTCAAGGCGCGAGCAACGCTCGAGGTCAATCAGAAACTGGTCAGCGCCTACGTTCGCCAGGAAAACCTGACCGACGCCGAGACTGCGTTCGAAGCAGTGCTGACTGGATTTGCTCGTCTTCTCGAAGCGGGCTCAAATGAATCGTTCACCCGCTATTACGTCGCTTGTGCGGCCTCGATGATGGGTAAGCACGAAGCCGCGCTCGAACATCTCGAATATTCCGTCCAGAAACATCGGCAGTTCATCATCGCGCGCGCCCGCGTCGAGCGGGACTTCGACAGCATGCGCGAGAACCCTCGATTCCATGAGCTCATCGGGACAACCAGTAAATAAGGGTCGCTTGCTGCTGCGGGAAAAGCTAAGTAGCCGGGCTTTCGAGCGCCTGCTGGAGATCCCGCACCTCGAATGTGGTCAGTATCCGACACCTCTTCTTGAAATGCGGCGTCTGCGCAGCCATCTCGGTGGCGGTCCTCGTTTGTTTATCAAGCATGATGACATGACCGGTCCAGGGTTTGGCGGCAACAAAGTGCGCAAACTCGAATACCTGCTGGCGCAGGCATTGTCCGATGATGTCGAGGTCGTGATTACCGTCGGGGCAGTGCGATCCAATCACGCCCGCATCACCGCGATGCTCGCCGCGCGCCTCGGTCTCCGCGCGATCCTGGTACTGAATTCATCCAATGGGTCCGGAAATGCCTCCAGCAATGGGGCTGCGTCACCTGAATTCCTCCAGAGTGAGCCGGCGAGCTCTGCCCTCGGCAAGCTCTTCGGCGCCGAGATTTACCATGTGGCGACCCGCGAGGAGAGGATGCCGACCATGCAGGCTATCGCGAACGATCTGCGGTTCGCGGGTCGGCGAGTGCTCGAGATTCCTCTCGGAGCCTCGATACCAATCGGAGCTCTCGGCTACGTTCGAGCCGCTCAGGAAGCTGCGCGGCAACTGGCCGCAAATGAAGTTCAAGCGAGCCATTTCTTTCACGCCAGCTCTTCGGGTGGTACCCAGGCTGGTCTACT
>JBDTUW010000581.1:0-3631 GCA_040007555.1 Acidobacteriota bacterium
GATGAGTTCGGAACGACAACGCCACCATCCGCAACGTAAAACGGCCGTCGAGCATCGTTGACGACATAAAAATGCGCCCATCTCGTCGAACGCCGTCGATGATTGCCTGGTTCATCCGGTTCACGGCCTCGGGCGCAACCCCTGCAGGCGCCCATCGAAACGTCACCATCGAGAGGTCCGGTGCCGGCCCAACCTCGAATCCCCGCGCCTGAATCTCATTGTAGAAGTAGCGAGCGAGGAGTAGCTTTTCATCGAGCGCCGCGGTGAAAGGTCTCGTGCCCAGCAATATCAGCGGGAGCCACATGCGCAGCGCCCGGAAATGCTTGGTGAGTTCCGGAGAGACATCCGCAGGCGAAATCTCTGATGGGTCGGGAAGCGCGTCCTGCATATAACTCGCCGCGTACTTGTGAGTAGAGACGAGTGCCCTCGCATCGCGAACGATGACGATGCCTGCCCCATAAGGCAGAAACAGGCTCTTGTGGGGATCGAGGACGACTGAATCCGATCGTTCAATTCCTTGCAGTACCGTCCGTCCGTGCTCAGTCAGCAGAAAGAAGCCACCGTAGGCCGCGTCGATGTGGAACCAGCAGGCCTCACGTTGTGCGATCACACCGATGGCATCGAGCGGATCAACGGCACCGGTATCCGTTGTTCCCGCCGTGGCAATGACCAACCATGGTCGGAGTCCCTTTTCGCGATCCGCAGAGATCGCCTCCTCCAGTCTCTCGGGTCTCATCCTGAAACACTCATCCATCTCTACGTATCGAATGCGAACCTCGCCCAGGCCGGCGATTCCCAGTGATTTGTCGATGCAGTGATGCGCCTGCGCGGTCAGATAGACCACCGCCCGGTTGAAATCTTGCCCCTTAAGTCCGTGAGCGTCGCGCGCGGTGACAATGGCGGTGAGAGTCGCGATGCTTCCTCCGGAAGCGATGTTCCCCGTGGCCTCGGGCGGGTATCCTGTGAGATCGGCGGCCCAGCGAATCAGCATGTTTTCCATGCGAACTGGACCCGGACCGGCGAAGAAGACTCCGGCGTATTTATTGGTCACGGCGGCGAGATAATCACCGAGCGCTGCATGGTAGAGGCCTCCTCCCGGAATATAGGCCAAATAACCGGGAGCGCCCGGATTTGCGGACGGTCGAACAACCTCTTCCTCGAAGAGGCTGATCGCAGCTTCGATGGGGATGCCGTGCTCCGAGACGGGATAGTTGAGCAGTCCGGTTCCTTTTTCATCGGTTTCCTCAAAGGCCTTCCGAGAATGGATTCCGCGAAGGAATCTCTCGCTGGAGGCAATGACGTCATTGCGAAGACGCTTTCGATGAGTCGTCCCGGGTTCAAGCGGTCGTGCCGCGCGTTCCATCTGTCGAAGGCGCTTGAGCAGAGACTCGCGCTCAGGAGATGACGCCGGTCGTCGGCTCATCGCTGCCCGTCCTTTTCCTGTGAGGCAACGCTTCGGCGTCTGGAAATCGCCGGGGAGGTGGTCCTCACAAGTTTGCGCAACAATCCTGGCCGTCCGTCGATCCCACGCGCCGGTCGAAGCTTTAGTATCTCGGTGATGAATGGGTAAATGTCTATGTTCCTGACGGTCGGGATCGTTGCACCTTTCTTGATGTTGGGACCCATCGCCGCGAAGATCCCGTTCATCGATGGAAGCTCGGGGTCCCAACCGTGGGCCCCACCTGTGGCGCGTGCCCGACGGGCCTCGAGTCCCGTCTGATAGTGCTCGTCCATGACGATCACGACATCTCCGATTCGATGGTTCCGACGGTAGTGAAACCTTGTCGGTAGCTCCGCGCGGAGGTAGGCTTGGCCATGCTCCAGCTTCGAGTTGATCTCGTCTCGTATTGAGCGAGCCTCCTCGAGGCGAGCTACATAAAGATGGGCATTCGGGCCCGTGTCACCGAGCCGGACTCGGTTGACATCGATGAGGCTCTCGAGGGCGATGAAACGTCCGGGATCGGTCTCGGACATGCCGTGATCAGACACGAGAATGATAGTTACCTGCTCGCGAATCTCCAGCAAAGCTATTCCGTCAAGGAGCGTCCCGAGTGATTTGTCTACGGCTTCCAACGCCGTTCGAACTGCCGGCGTGGCTGGACCGCTGTCGTGCCCGGCACTGTCAACATCGCTGAAATAGAGGCTGATGAAATGCGGTCGTCGCTCAGGTGGGAACCTGAGCCAACCGAGTACCGTTTCGACTCTCGATTCGAGAGGCGTTTCCTGCACGTAGGGTCGCCAATAGCTGGGGCGCACGCCTTTGATAGCCGCCTCCGCCCCAATCCAGAAAAAGGGTGCGGTGACCATCCCCTGCCGCTCGGCGGTGACCCAGATTGGCTCGCCGCCAAAAACAGAGCCATCGCGCAGACCGACATCGCCAAACATAGAATAGGTTTGGCCTCGCTTCGAGTCGTAGAAGGAATTCGAGATCATCCCGTGCCGCTCCGCGTACATTCCGGTGACTATGGTGTAGAGATTGGGCAACGTCTTGGATGGAAAGACGGAGATCATCCCCTTTGCGCGAACGCCGTTTTGAACAATGCTCATGATGTTTGGGGTTTCGAGCAAGTCGAGATAGTCGGCGCGACATCCATCGATTGCCACGAGGATGACGTATGGCTTGTTTCGTTGCGATGGTAAGTTCCACCCATTTGCGTTATGGGACGCGACAGAACCTGGTGACGTCTGGCGGGGTTGCGCGTCAATCGTCAGAGTGAGAAATATCGATAGCAGCAGCGGAAGTAGTTTCTTCATGTGTACCGTGATTGTCCTGGACCAGCGCCAATATGGTCGAGTTCGCTTACCCTTGAGCCGTGGAATCCTGAGCACTGGCGACATACAGCGGCGCAGGGTGAGAGGCTCGTTTGGCGATGATCTTATGATATCTTGAACCGGATAGAAACGATCCGGCAGCCCGGTCTGCCTCACGCCCGGCCAGGGCGCTCACCGGCAATAAACGCTGAATCGTCGCTCGCGAACAAACATGGAAAAGCCAAAAAAGCCTGAGATCAAGTGGACTGAAGCATGGGGTGAGGCCAGGGACCTGATCTGGGCGCACCGCGCAAGGCTCGCGCTGGGATTGTTTCTCATGCTGCTTAGCCGGATTGCCGGTCTGGCGCTGCCGGCGTCATCGAAGTATTTGATCGATGACGTCATTACGGGCCGTCGCGGCGAGCTGCTGTTGCCACTGGCGCTGGCCGTTTGTGGTGCGGCGATTTTTCAGGCGGTAACCTCATTCGCTCTTTCACAGGTGCTTGGGGTGGCGGCGCAGCGTGCCATCACCGATATGCGAAAGAGCGTTCAGGAGCACGTCTCGCGGTTGCCGATCCACTACTTTGATTCAACTCAAACGGGTGTCCTCATTTCACGCGTCATGAACGATGCGGAGGGCGTGCGTAATCTTGTTGGCAGCGGACTGGTGCAGCTGGTTGGGGGGCTTGTCACAGCGGCGATCGCGCTCGGCGTGCTGCTCTACCTCAACTGGCATCTGACGATAGTGACGGTGGTCGTACTGGGGGCGTTTGGCGGAGCGATGGCGTTTGCATTCAGCCGGTTGAGGCCACTCTTTCGTGAGCGGGGAAAGATTCAGGGGGAGGTGACGGGGAGGCTGGCGCAATCACTTGGTGGAATC
>JBDTUW010000582.1:0-3628 GCA_040007555.1 Acidobacteriota bacterium
GTCCTTATCATAGTCAAACCAGGCGGTGCTTGTTGAAAAGCCCGGGTCGCCGACTCCCGCCTTTGCGGTCACGTCCTGGAACTTACCCGTGCCAAGATTGCGAAATAGATGATTTGCACCGAGGCAAGTGACATAGATGTCCTCAAAACCGTCGTTGTCATAATCGCCAACCGCGCAGCCAAGGCCGTACATTTCAACAGCCAATCCCGCTTCCTTGGTGACATCGGTGAAGATGCCGTTCTGGTTGTGATAGAGCGCGGGATAGGACTTCGGCCCCGCGTGTCCTGGCCAGCTCATCGAGTTGATGAGCAGCATGTCCTGCCAGCCGTCGTTGTCGTAGTCGAGAAACGCGACACCCGAGCCAAGCGTCTCGGGCAGATACTTTTTGCCAAAAGCACCGCTGTTGTGCTTGAAGCGGATCCCTGCCTGTTCGGTCACGTCCGTGAATTGGATTGGTCCGGAAGGACGTGAGGCCTCTGGGGACGGAGTCGGACTCGAGGTCAGAGCGCCGGGCGTGGGTGCCCCGGAGCCTGCCTGCGTTTCGATCCCGGAGGAACCAGCCTTCGGTGAGCAACCGACGAGAAATGTCACCAGAATAATAAGAAGGAGGGGAAAGAGTCTTTGCATCGCTGAACCTTATCTTTTGAACTGGGGTAGGGGCAGGGCTTGTCCCTGCCCGGCATACCGAAATGTTTGGAACTCTGGCAGGAGCCGTTCCTGCGCGCGAATCTGTTTTGGGCATCCGGGCGGGGACAATCCCCGCCCAATACCGACTGAATTGCGGCAGGAGCCGTTCCTGCGGGTGAATTGTTTGGGGCATCCGGGCGGGGACAATCCCCGCCCAATACCGACTGAATTGCGGCAGGAGCCGGTCCCTGCGGGTGAATCTGTTTGGGGCATCCGGGCGGGGACAAGCCCCGCCCCTACATCCGCGTTCAGCGCGTTTGCGCGTTGAGGCGGCGACTTGCCTGGCTGCCCTTGACAGCAGGGTAGGCTTGCGCTCGCTGGATTGTCGGGACCGGAACGTGCTCGTGAATCTGCTGGCGCTCGTTGTTGTCGTCAGGATGAAGCTGACGATACGGACCGGTGATGAACTGAGAAGACTCGTCAGCCTTGAATCGCTTGTACAGGGTCTGCTCGCGGCTGGCCATCTCTGTGTTACCCATCCCCTGATAGCACAGCATCAAATTGTAATGCGCCTGCAAGTCTTCAGGATCGATCTTCAGGACTTTTTGAAACTCGCCGACGGCCTCGGGATACTGTCGCTTCAGAAAGAGGACTCGGCCGATCTGATTGAGGACCACTCGATCCCGCGGGTAAAGACCTGAGGCCGTACGTAGATGCCCCAGTGCTTCATCGTACCTGCCCTGACTCTTGAGCGCGATGCCAAGGAAGAAGTGCGTCTTGGCGAGACGAGGATCGACCTCGAGCGCTTTCCGCAGCACTTGCTCCGCTGCTTCGACATTGCCCTCCTGGATTCGCCCTCTCCCGACATTGACCCAGCCGTCAGCATACCCCGGGTCCATCTCGGTGACCTTCAGGAACGCGGCTTCAGCTCCTTTGAGATCGCCCTGCAACAACAGGCCGATGCCGTAGTCGTTCCAGCGCTCGCGCACGGACTTATCCAGATAAGGCTTCATGTCAGGAAGCGGCGCGTCACGCGGGATCACATTCAGCGAAGCCTCCTGATACGCCATGACCGTGATCGGGATATCAGGGATCGCTTTCATGCTCCCGGATACCTTCGACGTGTCACCCGTGAAAATCCAGCGGCCGTCGTCGTGCGCGGTTGTCACGGAAGGGGCCTTGTGCTCCGGGTCGCGTATTCCGGCAAACGCCCATTGCGTATTCCACCAGGAGAACTTCCGGTAGTTCACCTTGGCTTTGAGAAAAATTCGATCCCCGCAGTTTTCGGGTATGTTCAGACGGTAGTGAATCGTGTCAGCCGCGCCCGGCGGGATCAGGCGAACGTAGGCGACCGAGCGAGTCATCCATGCATTCCGTTTATTGATCGGATTTCCGTGCTCGTCCAGCTGAAGGCTTCGGTAGAAGTGAGCTCCCGGTTCAACCGGGCCCTCCTTTTCAACCTCGCCGCTATGAAAGATCTTCTGACCCTTTTCGTCGACCGCTTCAAGCTCCACCCACACATCGAATGCGTCCACGGTCCCACCCGGGAAGAAGTGTCCGACCTTTCTTGTTCGCACGACGACTTCCACTCGCACCGACTCGCCCCGACGTACCGTCGCATTAACCTTACCAAGGGGTGCGATGACTTCGACTGGCGGCAGGAGGACGGCTTGCCCGGAGCCGAAGTTCATCGACTCTTCGCCGACGGCAAAGGTGCTCGACAGCGTCGGCTCTTCCTGCCCGATCTTCTTTTTCTCAGTCTGCGGCACCGGCGTGGAAGTGCGAGCTATCCCAAAGATGTCGAGCGACACCTGGCCATCGCGGAGAAAATCCTGGGTTATCTTTAATTGTACTGGGTCACGGTTGACGAACGGGAGCGCGGTGTTTGCACCAGGGAAGCGATGCGAGTGCACCTTGCCGTCGCGGCCGCCTGGATCCTGCGACTCCACCAGTGGCATGTGGCAATCGGCGCACTTCTGAGGTTTCGGAGGATAGTAAAACGACCGGGCGCCCTCACCCGAGACGCCTGACGCCTGCCAGTTGTCATACTCATTGAACCCTCTGAACCAGCGATAACTATTTACCGGCACATCCAGATGAACCTTGTGGCAGCTTGAACAGAACTCTGCCGTTTGCTCCTTGTGGAAGCTCTTCAAAAACGTCTCGCGATGAGGCTGCGGGTCCATGTAGAGCAGGTAATCATGTGACCATCTCAGGAACCTGTTGTTGCTCACCACCAGATCGTGCAGCGGCGGATACTCAACCGTAAAGTCGCCCTGACCCATGGTGCTCTTGACGTGAACTATCGAATGACACGAGGTGCACCCAAGTCCGTTCTGCGCTTCGGGCGTATCGATTTGTTCCTTAATGGGACGGTCGAATCGTCCGTTGAAAAACACCGCATGATCGTGACAGCCGGCACACCACTTAGATGAGCGCGTGCCAGCGACGTCCTGCATGTACTCGATCGATTTTCTGTACCATTGATTGTTGAACGAAGCGAAGTGATGTGCTGAAGAGTTCCATTGATCGTAAATGTCTTTATGGCAGCGTGCGCACTCATTGCTGGTCATGAAGAACTTCGATGGTATCGTGCCGCCGACATTTGTTTCGGCCGACGAGGGGAAGAATGGCCCGTTAGGGCCCGCCCCCTCATTTTCCATTTTCAATGGAACGTCATTTGGGTTGACGATCCTGTATCGGGCAGCAGCAGCGCGGCGATTGTAGGCGGTTGACGCGAACGGAAAGAGAAAGACAAGACAAGCAATTGCCACAAAGGCGGGCCAACGCACGCGTGACACCAGAGAACTTCGCGCCTGTCTGAAAAGGACCACCAGGAGCGGAATCGAACCCGCGACCGCAAAAGCGATGTGAGAGTAAAGCGCCCAGCGATACGGCCGCGTTGCGCCAAAGCGCATGACGAATAACCCGAGCACAGCGCTCGCACCAAGCAGCAGCGCCGCCACCTTCGAGAGCCAGGAAAACTGCCAGAAGCTTTTGA
>JBDTUW010000583.1:0-3619 GCA_040007555.1 Acidobacteriota bacterium
CCCTGCCCGCTATGGTTGCGGCTTCGGAAGCGCGGGCAGGGACAAGCCCCGCCCCTACGGCCCCTTCCGCGCGGTGTGTCTCCAATCGCGGGTTAAATGACCGGACATGTGGCCTCCACTAGAATCTCGAAGAGCCAAGCTTATTTGCGCACCCGCGATTCGAGCAGCTCTTCCTGCAACCGGCAATTCGCGCGGTATCTCCACTTATTGATGTTCTGCCGTGTCGTTCCAAGCAGTACGGCAAGCGTCGCGTTGTCCAGCGGCATCTCCTTCGCCACAATCATCAATCCCTCGAGTGACATCTCGAGTCTCGCCGCTACCTCAATCGGCGTAGCCACGTCCGCATCGAGAAGCAAGCTCAGTAAATCATCCCCACTCTGATCGCTAAAGCTGAAGAAAAAGGCGGAGCGCTGCTTCACCGGCAGTTTGCAGATCACCTGCCAAACGCGTAAGAGTACTTCGCGCTTCTCGATCCGCGTTTCATACGCACCGGCCGCAGCCTTTAGGGGAGCTTCTGACGCGAACAGGTTCTCATCGAACGTCACCATGAAGTCGCCCTTGATCTCGAGCACAATTGCCACCGCCGCAAGTAACGCCTCAAACGCAATCGGGCCTCCACCCCGGTTGAACAGTTCGGAGACGATCTCCGCCAGCGGTTGTCGTCCTAGCTCCCCTGGGTACGCGAATGTACGATCTGCCGTCCCGTCATACTCCAGACTTCGCCTCACTCGATCAGCGAAGATCGGATCGGGCGTCAGCGCTCGCCAGGTCCTGAACCCACAGCAGAATTCGTCAAGATGATCGGGCACATCATCCCGGCGCCAGAGGGCGAAGTCAGGATGACGTTCGAGCAGGTCGCGGAGTCTATCCTTGAGACGTGCTCTTGCAGGATACTTCTGGCGAAGATAGTCATTGCAGGCATTCGAAGCCACACGCGCCGCATACTGAGCAAACTCGCGAATGCCCGCCGGGTCCTTGCGTGCACGCAGCATCTCGAGTCGTCGCACAAGACGGGCGACAACCTCGTGACAAAGGTCCTCTGCATCGGGATGGAGAAGGGCGCTTCCTGCACCGCCGAGGCAAAAGCGCAGGCGGTAGCTGACGGTTCGACGCACAGCGGGCATCGCCTCCACGAGGATCAATTCCTCAAGAAGCCCGTCGCGTTCGGCGTCATCCGTGGCGTCCAGATATTGTCGCAGCGTTGTTTTCATGTTCGGCGCAATCCGTACAGCTGGCTAAAAGCTGAGAAGGGAAACGAGCGCGCCCCGAAACGCCGGCAACGCCGTAACAAACCACATCGCGAAATGAATTGTCAAGAAGGATTTCAACGAGAGAGTCGCCGAGTCGCCGAGGCGGAGTGAGCGAACCCCTCACATGTCCCTTTCGTTTGGTGCTATATTGCCCTCCGTCTAAACTCAGGAGAATCCTTACGATGCGCATCCTCATCCGGAATGGACAGATCGTCACCGCCGTCGATTCTTACGTCGCCGACATCCTTGTTGAAGACGAATCCGTAGCCGTCATCGGCCGCAACCTTTCTGAGATCGTCGGTACCGTCGACAAGACCATCGACGCGACCGGCAAGCTCGTCATCCCCGGCGGGATCGACCCGCATACCCATCTCGATCTGCCATTCGGAGGCGCGTCATCCTCCGATGACTTCGAGACCGGGACGCGCGCAGCCGCCTTCGGCGGGACGACGACCATCATCGATTTCGCCGTTCAATACAAAGGACAATCGCTCAACGAAGCCCTCGATGTGTGGTTTGCCAAAGCCCAGGGCAAAGCTACTATCGATTACGGCTTTCACCTGATCGTCACTGATCTCCCCGATACGCGCCTCCCTGAACTGAAGAGTCTGATCAATCAGGGCGTCACCAGCTTTAAGCTCTTCATGGCTTATCCCGGCGTTTTCCTCGTGGATGACGGGACGATCTTTAAGGCGATGTCGACCGCAGGAGAGTCGGGCGGTCTGGTCTGCATGCACGCGGAGAATGGTGTCATCATCGACGTCCTCGTGAAACAGGCACTTGCGGCGGGTCGGACCGCGCCCAAGTATCATGCGTTGACGCGCCCGACAAAGGCGGAGGCGGAAGGAGTTCACCGCGCGATCGCCATCGCCGAGATGGCCGAGGCGCCCGTCTATATCGTTCACCTCAGTTGTTATGATGCCCTCCGCGAAGTGCAGGCGGCGCGCGATGCGGGCCTCCCCGCCTTTGCCGAGACCTGCCCGCAGTATCTGTTTCTCGATTACAGCTATTACGAACGCGAGGACTTTGAAGGATCGAAATACGTCATGACTCCGCCGCTGCGTGACAAATCGAACCAGGAAAAGTTGTGGAGCGGTCTTCGCGGCAATGATCTGCAGGTCATCTCGACCGACCATTGCCCGTTTTGTTTTAAGGAGAAGGAGCTGGGTCGCGACGATTTCAGCAAGATCCCAAATGGTGGTCCGGGTGTCGAGCATCGTATGAGTCTCATTTACGACGGTGGTGTCGCGCAGGGCCGGATCAGTCTCAATCGCTTTGTCGAGCTGACATCGACCGCTGCCGCGAAGATATTCGGGCTGTTCCCCAGGAAAGGCACGATCGCGGTAGGGTCGGATGCTGATATCGTCATTTTTGATCCGAACCGCGAGCAGACTATCAGCGCTGCGACTCATCATATGCGAGTCGATTACAGCGCGTATGAGGGGTGGAAGGTAAAGGGCGTGACGGAGACCGTACTCTCGCGCGGCCGCGTGATCCTCGAGGACGGCGAATTCAAAGGAAAGCTGGGCGACGGTCTGTTTCTCAAACGTGGGACGTTTGCCTGATGAACGGCGCGTTTTTGGACAGAGGAAGGCTGACGCGAAGGCCGCGAAAATCGCGAAAGACGCGAAGGAAGGCAAGCAGTTGCCGGGTAGCGTCTTCCTCTCTATCCCTTCCTCCTTCGCGTCTTTTGCGACTTTCGCGAACTTCGCGCGAGTCCTCCTGTTGCCGCACAAACTGAAGGAGTGATTGCCCCCACAATGACATCCAAAGACTACGAAGAGTTGACCGCCGATGTCTCGGCGAGCCCGCTCTGGAACGCCGATCTTGCCCCTACAACACTCGCCAAACGCACCTGGTCCACGTGGAATATCGCCGCGCTCTGGATCGGGATGAGCGTCGTTATTACCACCTACACTCTCGCTGGCGGTTTTATCGAAGCGGGTATGTCGTGGTGGCAGGCGATGATCACGATTCTGCTGGGCAATGCCATTGTGCTGGTCCCGATGATCCTCAATGCGCACGCGGGCACCCGCTACGGCATTTCCTTTCCCGTCCTGGCGCGCGCCTCCTTCGGGACAAAAGGGGCCAACATCCCCGCGATTTTGCGCGCGATTGTGGCCTGCGGCTGGTTTGGGATTCAGACGTGGATTGGCGGTACCGCTCTCGATGTGCTCTGTGGAATGCTCTGGGGTGGCTGGAACAACCTGAGCACGGTGATTGGAGGGGTTGCACTTCACACGTGGCTTGGCTTCTTCGTGTTCTGGGCGATTCAGGTTGTCATCATTCTTCGCGGTATCGAGGGCATCAAGTATCTGGAGAGCTGGTCAGCGCCGTTGTTGCTTGTGGGTGGCGCGGCATTGTTGTGG
>JBDTUW010000584.1:0-3618 GCA_040007555.1 Acidobacteriota bacterium
TGATCGCCGACTCAAGGCGTTCGTCCGGGGTGAGTGCGTGACTTCTTAATGCGCTGACCAGATCGCCGGCCCTTGCGCCCGCGCGTGTCAGGACCTCTGACAGGAGAACGCTCGCTGAATGCTTCGCCGCCCTCTCCATCAGAATCTGTGATCGGCTCGCTAGAGCATCCGCGACATTCTGCCAATCAAATTGGGAATTTGATTGCTCCTTACCGGACGCTGCGTCCGGATCGCCCGACTCGCCAGCTCCAACACGACTCTCGCGGTATTGCTGAAAAAGGCCTTCGACCTCCTGCTGACAGTAGAGGAGGGAATTGACCTTTCGGCCACGCTTTGGAAGCCGATCGTATGTATCAAAGGAAGCGTTTATTCCGCGGAGGACGATCGGCAGCGGAATTTCCAACTGACGCCAGGTCTCGATCAGCGACCAATCAAGCGGCGACACGAGAATGTGACTGCCGCGCCGTTTGACAAACTCATCCTCGATCTCAGTGAAGTAGTTGAAATAGCTCATCCACTCGATCGACTGTCATCTGCATGAGTGGTGGCACCCACCGGTGTGCGGTTGCGTTCATAAATCAGTCGCAGGCCCTCGAGGGTCAGGTTCTCATCAATCTTCTGGATGTATCTTGATCCGCGTCCAATCAATTTTGCCAGACCTCCCGTAGCGATGATCCGCGGTCGTTCGCCCAATTCTGCGATCATGCGTTTGAGAATGCCATCGACCAGTCCGATATAGCCGTAGTAAAGACCTGACTGAATACTTCCCGTCGTGGTTTGGCCGATGATTCGATCCGGGCGCTTGATCTCCACGCGTGACAGCCGTGATGCCCTTTGAAACAGTGCCTCGGCTGAAATTGTGATCCCTGGAGTGATCACTCCACCCAGATACTCACGCTCAGAATTCACGGCATCGAATGTCGTTGCCGTTCCAAAATCAACGACGATACAGGGTGCGCCGTAGCGATGGATTGCCGCCACACTATTAACTATCCGATCAGCCCCGACATCGGAGCTCGGGACATATCGAATCGGCATGCCTGTGTCACTTGTTTCATCAATGAAGAAGGGCGCGTGGCCGAGATAAGTGTGCGACACCTTCTCGAGCGTGTAGTTGAGTGTCGGCACAACCGAAGAAATGACAACCGCGCTGATCGTTTTGGCATCGATTCCAGCAAGCTGAACAAGGTTGCGGAACTGAATGCCGTACTCATCGATCGTCCGGCTGCGCTCTGTTGTCAGCCGCCAATGCGCGACAAGACGGTCATCGTCATAGACTCCGAGCACCGTATTGGTGTTGCCCACATCGATGACTAGCAGCATAAGTTGTTTTTCGTGATGCCTGTTGTCAGCCTGTTCTCGGCTGAGTGGATTGAGCGTGAGCAGGCCCAGCTTCGCAGCGAACTCGCATCAACCCTCGTCCAAGCCAGAGGCGCTACATCTTAACTCGCGCTTCATAAACTGTCCAATTCTTCACGCGTCAATCAAGCGTTGTCACGAACTTTGTTGTTCAGTCGATCCTGTTTGCGCAGCCGGCTGACTTCTCCGGCGAGTATCGTCCGCAGTTGGCCACTGGCTGTCCGTACAACGAGCCCGCCATTGGTCGCGAGCCCCTGCGTCAATCCGTCCAACTCCTCCTCGTCGGTCGTCACTCTGACCTGCTGGCCGAATGCATAGCTTGAGAGTTCTTCCCAGCGAGCGATGACCTTCATGTCCCCACCGGCTGCCCACACTTCATACCACGCTCGCAGCCGGTCGAGTAATTGATCAAGGAAAGGACTCATCTCAATCCTCTGTCCAGTGGTCATGAAAACGGACGTGGCTGCCTCCTCGAGCTCGGCCGGAAAACTGGCATGATTCAGGTTGACACCGATACCAACGATGACACGCGCGGCTGAAGGCGCAGAGCTGGCGCCTTCGGAGAGAATCCCACTAACCTTGCGTCCTGAGATAAGCACGTCGTTTGGCCACTTGATGTCGACGCCGGCGACACCGAGATGCACGAGCGCCTCTGCCACTGCGATTCCCGCAAAAAGGCTGATCAGGGCAAGGGAGGACGTAAAACTCTCGGGTCTCAGGAGCACCGAGAAATAGAGACCATCGCCCGGCGAGGAATGCCAGATCCGCTGACGACGTCCGCGGCCAGCTGTCTGCTCATCGGCGACAATAACTGTAAACTCGGGCGCCTCGAGCAGAGACTTGAGGTGGTCGTTTGTCGAGGGGAGCGACGGGTATTGGTGAATGACGAATGGCGGCTTGTGAATAGTCATGTTGCCTGGGCAAATGAGGTCGCCACTCTGACCGGCTTCGGGCCAGCTCTACGCCGGCTTGATTTTGAAGCTGATATCGACTGCGGGCGCCGAGTGAGTAAGGGCGCCGATCGAGATCAAGTCGACTCCAGCATCGGCATACTCGCGGATGTTCGCGAGCGTGATTCCACCTGAGGCCTCGAGGAGAGTGTGACGGTCCTCAGGCTCGGCGCGCTTGACCGTTTCCACAGCCTCGCGAACCATCTCGGGCGTCATATTGTCGAGCAGAAGGATATCGGCCTTTGAACTAAGAGCCTCGTGAACCTGCGCAAGCGTGGCGACCTCGACCTCGATCTTATGCAGATGACCCACTACCTCTCGAGCGCGTCGGACGGCTTCAGTGATTCCGCCCGCCATTGCCAGATGATTATCCTTAATCAGTACGCCGTCATCCAGCCCGAGTCGGTGATTGCGCGCGCCACCGACCGTGACCGCGTATTTCTCGAGCATGCGCAGCCCGGGCATCGTCTTTCGGGTATCGACGACGACTGCGCTCGTACCCGCGACCGCTTCGACATAGCGACGAGTTGTGGTGGCGATTCCGGAAAGATGTTGCAGGAAGTTGAGAGCTACGCGTTCAGCCGCGAGCAGGGTCTGAGGTTCGCCAAGAACCCGCGAAAAGACCTTACCGGTGCTGATCGCATCGCCATCATTCACGGACGATTCGATCTGGAGCGTATAATCGAGCGCGCTGAAGACCGCATCGGCCACCTCAAGGCCGGCGAGGACGAAATCCTGTTTCGCCATGAAGCTGCCTCTCGCCCTGCCACCCAGCCTGACGACGGCTCTCGAGGTGATGTCTCCTCGTCCGATATCCTCGTCGAGCGCGGTATTGACAGCATCAAGAATGAACTCCGTATCGATGGGAATGATCATTTTGTGGCGTCCTTCGGTTTCTCCTAGACCTTACAGCGAGTCGATCATCGAGCTGAGCCGCTTGAGTTGGCTCGAGATCTCGAGCGCTCTTTGACGAGTTGCTACCACAACATCCGCAGCAGCGCGCGAAACAAAGTCGGCGTTTCCGAGGCGTCGTTCGAGTCCATCCTGTTCGCCCTTGAGCTTCGTCAGTTCGCGTAGCAGTCGCTCGCGCTCCTTGTCGAAGTCGATGAGCCCTTCCAACGGAACCTCGATCTCAGCACCCGGCATGACTGCGCGCGCAGAACCGCGCGTTGCAGAGATACTCTCAACGAGATTGAGCTTGCCGAGCTTTGCGAGTCGGGATATCTGGTCGGACATCGATTCGATCATCGCGCGGCTGTCCCCGTCTTCGGCGGCGACATTTGCCACGAGTGGAACTGACTGACCGATG
>JBDTUW010000585.1:0-3617 GCA_040007555.1 Acidobacteriota bacterium
AAAGGCCGGATTTCCCAGAAAGAGGGCAGCAGCCCGGCACTGGCATTGACCGATTTGGGCAAGCAGGTTTTATTACGCCTACAGGCAGGATAATCCGGGACTTCGAATCCGACGATCCTTGTATTGGCGAAGGTTGCGGCTGCTTTGCAGGTCCCACTGGAAGAGCTCCTCAGCCCGCCAAAGGCCCAGGCGCGGCTCTACCAGGCCCAGTCGATTCCACGAAGGGAACGCAGTGGCGTGATCGTGCGCAAGCTGCTGCCAGACCATTTACACGGCCTGGAGCTTGATCGGATGGAGTTCTCACCGGGAGCTCAGATGACTGGTGTGCCTCATCGGCTGGGAACCAGAGAATATCTGGCCTGCGAAGCAGGTGACGTGGAATTGATGGTGGCAGGCGACAAGTACGAATTGTCGCCCGGCGACGTTGTCGTGTTTCGAGGAGATCAAAAGCACTCTTACGCCAATCGAGGATCAAGAGTGGCGATTGCCTATAGCGCCATAGTTCTCGGGCCAGGGCGAATTACGTAGCGGGCGGGCAGCTCAACCAACCCGCATCCGGTTAGCGCGAAAGAGAGTCGCTTCGAGAGTGGTCTCTACCGTCCTGCGCTCATTGCCTTCTCTCGCGTCAGCATCTTCCGCGATGAGATGTGTTTCAGAAGCTCGGTCTTGTTAAGGAAGTAAGTCGACTTCGCTCGAGCGTGGCTAAAGAGCTTCTCTGCCTGATCATCCCAGTGACCGGATTCCTGATGATCGCTCTCGCCAAGGGGAATGATAGTGAAGGACTGTGGTGTTTTGGTCAGAATGACTATCTGAGTCGAGGTCTGACCGCCGACGCCGACCATCTCGCTGCCCACCTTTTGAAAGCTGATTGCACGAGGAGTTGCCATTCCAGCTTCCCTGACGGTGCCACCGCCGACTGGATAGGTCTTCCCATTCGTTCGTCCAACCCGGAAATAGCGACCATAGGGCACTTCGACCGAGCCAAAACTCGACCTCAACCATTGCGCCGCCTTCACCGCCGCGGCAACGAGTTTCTCATCAGTTATGGTCGCGGGTACATCGACAGCGGCCTGTTCGAGCTTGTCCTCAAGCGACATCTTGAATGCGTAGAAGGCCAGCGCACCGCTTGAGTCCGCATCGCTTCGAAGGTTCCAGTTCTGGATCTGGTTGTAGACGGATGTGGCCTCGGGAGATTTACTGGTGGATGGAGCGTGAGCCCACGCACTCTTCAGTCGCGATTGCCAGTCCTCGGCCTGGTGAACCCGCGTGCTGAAAGCAAGTCTGATTGCATCGTCAACCGTCACTTTCCGGGCGGCATGCAGCTCATCGAGAGTCATTGCTGCTCGCTGGTGCGGTGGGCGCTTCTCATCGTTGTACACCCACGGCCGATCGGCGTACTTCTCCGGAAGCAGCGGGCTATCCTTCATCATGGTGAAGGGTGAGATATTGTTGTTCTGCATGTAGCCCTGGGGCGGGTTGGTGATCTGCACCAGGTCCTCGATCGGATGAATGCCCTTCCATTCGCTGGCCGACGTGTTGCCCGGCACGGGTTTGTTGAAGTCAAAGCCCTGGGGGCGAATCGGCACACGGCCCGTTCGAAGGTAGAAGATATCGCCCTCAACCGTGCCTACCATGATGTTTTGAGCCATCAACTGGAGCATGGAGAGCGCCTTTTTCATCTCGCCCAGATTGCGTGCGGTGGTCATCTGGTAGAGCTGATCGGTGAGACCAATCTCGTTGAAATACGGAATCGCCATCGCGTAAGCCTTGCCGCCCTTGTGAGCGACGATCGGGCCGTGATGGGAAGATTCAATTTCGACTTCCTTCTCTACCATGCGACCGTCAACCAGAACCTTGATCCGATCCTTGCGCACGACAATATCCCGCCACTGACCGTCATACTTGTATTGATGTGGATTCGCGGGATTGAGTTCCTCTTCGTAGATGTCCGACGTATCCGGTCCTCCGGTTGTCATCGCAACCGAGCACCATCGGCTATGACTGAGACTCGGAAAAGGAACTCCGAGAATACTGACCCCTGAGACTGCGTAATCGCCCGCATAGATGCGGACTTCGTAGAAGCGGAACTCGCCATACCAGCCCAGGTGGGGATCGATGACCGCGATCGGGGCATTCATTGCCGTCCTTGCCGGCGCCAGGAGCATCTCGTTCGAACCGCGATAGGCCACCGGGTCAGGATCAATCCCGGCTCGCCGCAAATCGCCTCCCGCTTCTCCCTCGGGCCAGCCCCAGATAATGTAGCGGCCGAGGGCGATGATCTGCGCGGGATGTAGTTCCGGCGCCCACTTTGGAACCTCGGCTGGGTGTTCCTGCATGTATTGCTTGACGCCTTCCTGGAACGCTTCCAGGCAGGCGCGCATTTTGGGACTCACATCATTCCAGCGAGCGCGGCTGATCGCCGCGTGCTGCCACATCCGTTGACGGTAGTCATGACGGAACCACTCTGGTCCGAAAGCCTCCGACATCGTTCCCTCAGCCTTGCGATAATTCTTGAGCAGCTCCTCAAGGCGGTCCTCGGCCTGTGCATATCCGATGGCAAAAGCCGCATCCTCGAGTGTCGACGCGAAGATGTGCGGGACGCCGAATTCATCGCGCAGTATCTCGCTTTGGCCAGTGCCGGTGACGGACTTTTTAGCCCTGGTTGTCTGGCCGGATACAGTGATTGCCGGCACGAGGACAAAGGCCAGCAGCAGGGGAAGTAGTCGGTTGTACGGTTTCATGCAGAACGCCTCCAGCTAAATTCGCGATCGGTAGGCTAAGCATAGGGTATGAGAGAGGCGCTGACCAGAGGCAGAGGTTAGTAGCCCCCCGCGTCTGTGCGTTGAAGGCCACCCGGCGGACACATCTAAACGCGGCGGCGCGGAGAATACCTGAAAACTTCTTACTTCACGTTTATCGAGACAGTATTCGCGGCTTTACCATCGACATTAAGGATCAGGTTGACCTCGCCGCGGCCGATCAGTGACCGCGGTAAGAGTGTGTTTACCTGATCGAGGCCGGCGTAAGAGCCCTGCGGCCCGGCAAATCCCACGTCAACGCCTGTGCCTCCAATCGTCGCTGTCACACTGGAAAGCGAACTGCGATTACGAAACCCTGTGCCGTACGCAACAAGAAACACTCGATCCGTGGCCGGGCCGAGGTCGATTGGCAACGCCACATACTTCGCCTGCTCGGCATCGAACTGGACGATCGGTTCATATGTCTGCACTCCCTCGCCGGTGACTCGAAGCGCCTGTGCAGCTACAACGCCCAGTCCCGCGGCATTTGCCGCGAACAACCCCGGGGCAACTGCCTCGACTGTGACCGTTCCCTGCCCCACCGTCACGGCATCGCGAAAAACGGTGACAGTCGCGCTCCCTATGCTCGCGCCCAGCGGAACCTGAAAATTGATCTGAGATGGCGAAACGTAAAAGAGTGGCGCGAGACGCTCAGTTCCACCGGAATCCCGGACAAATACCTGGACGCCGGCAAGGGTGGTCGGCAATGGAAGCGTCGACGCCGGCTGAGAGCTTCCGGCCAGTCCGGCGCCAAAGAGCGCGGCAATCCCTTCACTGGCTACCGGACCCGCTGTCAGACTCGCCGCGGGCAGTGTGGTC
>JBDTUW010000586.1:0-3615 GCA_040007555.1 Acidobacteriota bacterium
ATAGAAGGTAGTTGAAACGCGCTCCTCGTCGGAACGCTGATTCACCCCCTGCCTGGTTGTTCCTCGGCCCTGTCGCCCAAATCCCAAAGATTACGGTGCCCAATGCTCCGAACATTTCTAGCCAGTATTGTTCTTTTAGCCGCCACAGGAATCAGCTATGGCCAGAAGCCGACGTTCACTGTCGGGTGGTCCGTGTACGCGGGCTGGACGCCATACCACTACCTGAATCAATCGGGAATCCTCAAAAAATGGGCGGATAAATACGGCATCGCGATCAAGGTGCAGCGGTTCGACTACGCCCCTTCGCTCGACGCATTCGTCTCGAAGAACATTGACGCGTGCACCATGACGAACATGGAAGCGCTCGACATGCCGGCTGCCTCCGGTGTGCCCACCACTGCGGTCATCATTGGAGATTATTCCAATGGCAACGACGCGTTGCTGGTTCGCCAGGGAACGCAGCTCAAGGACCTAACCGGCAAGAAGGTCTTGCTGGTGCAGAAGACGGTTTCTGAGTACCTTTTCGACCGTGCCATGACCCTCGGTGGAATGCGCGCGGATATCAAGAAAGTTCGGCTCGTTAATACTTCGGATGCTGACTTAACCACCGCATTCCTGAGCGACAAGGGCTCCGCCGGAGCAGTCACGTGGAAGCCTCTCGTGTCGAACATCTTGCGTGAGAAGGGATACGTTTCTCTCTTTGATTCATCGAAAATTCCGGGAGAAATTCTGGACCTGACAGTGGTTCGGACGGAGGTCCTGAATCGTCCCGATGGGTCAGGCAAGAAGTTCGCGCAAGCGCTCGCGGGTGCCTGGTACGAATTGATGACACAGATGTCCGCGACGGGACCCGCTGCGGACAAGGTGCTGACAGCGATTGCGGCAGGCTCGCAGGATTCGCTCGCGGCTTACAAGGACCAGCTCAGCACCACAAAAATGTTCTACACCGCGAAGTCCGCGGTGGACTTCGGAAAGTCTCCAGAGCTGAAGCAGAAGATGGAGCTGGTTCGCCAGTTTACGTTTGAGCACGGACTGCTCGGGTCACGCACGGCGTCGGTGGATGACGTGGCGATCTCCTACCCGGACGGTTCGATCCAAGGCAAAAAAGATCGCGTGCGGTTACGGTTCGACCTGACCTACATGCAGATGGCTGCGGAGGGAAAGCTATGATGGGCGTTTTCTCCATCCACTCGAATCTCAACCGGCCGACGACGCTGGCGCTTTCCTGGGCGCTGTTTGTCACGGGAGCCGTGCTCTACTTCTACACTTCGGTAGCACGCCATCGCGACAACCCCGAAGATCGCGTGATGCCGACCATCGCGCAAATGGGGCAGGGTATGTATGAAGCTGCCACTAAGCCGGCCGAGGAGGATGCATTCGATGAGAATGCGCCCACGAATCCGACGATGTTCTACCAGGTGCAGCACAGCATGTTGTGGAAGGACACCAAGGCTACAGGGCTGCGATTTTTCTATAGCCTGGCGCTGATGATCCCGGCGGTCTTGCTGGGCTTGCACATGGGCTTGTTTCCGGTCGTCGGCGCTTTCTTCTTGCGCTCCCTATTATTCTTCGACAAGATCGTCGCGCTATCTCTGCTTCCAATCCTGTTCATCGCGTTTGGCATCGATGAGCTCTCCAAGATCATGCTGATTGTGATTGGCGTAGCGCCAACCGTTCTCCTTGACACCTTCAACCTCACCAAGGGCGTCCCGAATGAGCAAGTCGTGAAGGCTCTGACGCTGGGGGCTCGGGATTCGGACGTCGCGTACCTCGTCGTGCTGAAGCAAATTCTGCCACGGGTGATCAATAGCATCCGGCTGAACCTCAAGGCGATCGTGCTCTTTCTGTTCGCGGGGGAAATGATCGCGGCGACCGAAGGACTCGCCTATAGAATCGCGCTGCTCCGGCGACACATGGGAATGGACCTGATCATCCCCTACGTGCTGTGGGTCGCGCTGCTGGTGTTTGTTGTAGATATGGCGATGCGATGGGGGAACCACAAGCTCCATCCGTGGTTCAAGGAGGCGTAGATGTCATTCATCCGTGTGGAAAACGTCGCGATGCGCTATGAGGGGCGGCCAATCCTGGACGATCTCTCGCTCGAAATTCACGAAGGCGACTTCGTGTGTCTGCTCGGCCAAACCGGCTGCGGCAAATCGACATTGTTGCGATTGGTGCTCGGTTCTGAGCGTCCAACCACGGGTCGCATTCTCATCGAAGGCGCAGAGCATCAGCGTCCCGATCAGACGCGCGGCTACGTGCCGCAAAAATATTCTCTCTTCCCTGATCGCACGGTTCTCGACAACATCACCTTTGGCTGCGAAATGTCGGAGTTCAGCCTGCTGGGGCGCTTCACACCTCGCTTCTATCACCGCCGCCGGGAGCTTCGCGCTCGCGCGCTCCAGTTTCTCTCCAAGGTCGGCCTAACGGAAGCCGACGGATCGAAGTACCCCGCGCAACTCTCCGGCGGCATGCAGCAGCGCGTTGCGATTGCTCAGGCACTGATGACCAAGCCGAGCATTCTGCTGATGGACGAAGCCTTCAGCGCCCTCGATCCAGCGACTCGCGATGACATGCAAAATTGGATTCGCGATCTCTGGCGCGAAACCAAAACGACGATCCTGTTCGTCACCCACAACACGCAGGAAGCCCTGCGCATGGGCACGCGCATCGTGGTCCTTGCGAAAGAATCTCCAGAGTCTGGCTCGCGAGTCCGTCTGGACTTGCCGGTGCCAAATCCATGCTTGGAAGAAGATCTACCGCCCCTGGTGCGACGCCTGGAATCGGAGTCGCGGCCCAGTGCAGCGATGAAGGGAGGTGTGGCGCAGCCCGTCTAGCGGGCAGCGAGGGCTTCGACCGGTTCGGGAGCCGGAATGTACTCGTATCCCAGCGACTCTTCCGCCCGTTCGAGAATCGCGAGAGTTGGCTGCTCGAGGCGCAGATTGGCGATCGCTTCCGGTTCAAACGCGAAATAAGTTGTGAGTAGGTCGGCCGTCGAAAAAGCCGCCTTGGAGATGCCGTTCAACGTGTGCGCTTCGGTTTCCGTGAGGACGTGATAAAACTCATGGGCGATGAGGCGTGCGATAGCGCGCCCGAAAATCTCTGGACGATTGGCCGCATCTTGGCTCAAAAGTTTCTGTTTCAGGAACTTGTTCAAAGCGTCGCAGTCCACCCAGGAGAAGGGAAGCACTTTCCCATCCGTGACCGCCGTCGAGGCCAAGGGTGTTTTGTCCTTGAATTTACCGGCTAACTCGGTCGCACCCGCCTGGCAGTCGCCGCGTAACGTCACGACGATCAAACGTTCGGTGGGAATTGGATTCTGCGCGCTGGTCCAGGCGAGATTCACGCCCGTCGGAACCATCAAGTCCCGCAGTTCCAATCGCATCGCTTCGAGAGAGAGGCTGGATGCATTTGCGTCCGCCTTGAGATACACACCCACTGTCGTTCTGCGAGTCGACAGAGCCTCGGCACGTCCCACTTGGACGATACAACTTAGTAGGCAAACAATTGCCAGCAGACGCGCATACATAGCGCAACCTCACTGGCATTATATACGGTTCTGAAGCTGGTATGTTTCCGGCTCCGGGCAACTTATTTTTGGGCAGCCCAAAACCC
>JBDTUW010000587.1:0-3614 GCA_040007555.1 Acidobacteriota bacterium
AGCCGATGGTACAGCAGCTATGGGCTCTGGCTCCTTTGCCGCCGGGGCCGGCGCGGCTCCGGCCTCACCCGACTCACCAATACGGGCGACGACACTATTGACGGCGACGGTATCACCCTCCTTGGCGAGGATTTCGGTCAGAACTCCGGCAACCGTCGAGGGCACCTCCGCGTCCACCTTATCGGTCGATATCTCAAAGAGCGGTTCATCTCGTTGCACCGCATCGCCGACCTTCTTCAGCCACTTGACTATGGTTCCTTCCGCGATGGACTCACCCATTTGCGGCATCAATACATCAGTCGCCATTCAATTCTCCTAAACCGGAACTCGAGTGCGAGCACCGTCAAATGCTTGTTGCCATTCCGTGAACAGCTTCAGCTGCTTCCATGACGGCCTCCGAAAGTGTCGGATGAGCGTGCATGATCCGGCCGAGTTCTTCCGCCGTTGCTTCAAGACCAAGCGCAACGCAAGCCTCAGCCAGCAAGTCAGTCGCGTGCGGGCCAATGATGTGAACGCCCAGCACCTCGTCATACTTCGTCTCCGTGACCACCTTCACGAAGCCCTCTGTTTCGCCGAGGATCTTCGCCTTGGCGAGCGCTGAAAAAGGGAACTTACCGACCTTGACGTCGTGACCCTGCTCGCGCGCTTTAGCCTCGCTCAGACCCACGCTGCCTATTTCGGGCTCGCAATACGTGCAGTTGGGAACCCGGTTATAGTTGAGCGGTTGCGGGTTTCTTCCGGCGATATGCTCGGCAGCAACGCAGCCTTCCTTTGATGCGACATGCGCCAGCCAGGGCGTGGGAACCACATCGCCAATGGCGTAAACATTGGGCTCCGCAGTGCGCAGATACTCGTCGATTTTGATATAGCCGCGGTCAACCACCGCCTTTGTGTTCTCGAGGCCAAGTCCTTCGGTGTAGGGGCGGCGCCCCACTGCCACGAGCAGCGTCTCGGCTTTGAGCGTGCCGCTCTTTCCATCGGCGTCGAGATAGGTGATCTCCACTTCATTGTCGACGACGCGGGCAGACTCGAAGCGAGTGTTGGTCATGGCCTTAATACCTCGCTTGCGGAAGGCTTTTTGAAGTTCGGCAGACACCTCTTCGTCTTCGACTGGAACAAGTCGCGGAAGGAGCTCGATGATCGTCACTTCCGAGCCAAAACGCTTGAAGACCGAGGCAAACTCAACGCCGACGGCGCCTGCACCGAGCACGACGAGGGATTTCGGGACCGTCTTGATCTCAAGCAATTCGTCGCTGGTGACGATGTGTGGCGCCTGGACCTCGACACCTGGAAGGAGCCGCGGTTCGGAACCGGTTGCAATGATGACGTTGCGCGTGGCTACGTCCTGAACCTTACCACTGGCGTCGGTGACGGTCACGCGGCCTTTGCCTTCGAGCCTCCCGGTGCCCTTGAAGACCGTGATCTTGTTCTTCTTCATGAGGAACTCGACGCCCTTTGAAAGGCCGCCGACGATTTTGTTCTTACGTTTCATGACGGCATCAAAGTGAAGCTTGATGCCCTCGACGGAGACGCCGAACTCTTCGGAGTCGCGGATCAGCTCATAGACGTGCGCTGAATGAAGCAGTTCCTTGGTCGGGATGCATCCACGGAGGAGGCAGGTTCCGCCCAGATCCTTATCCTTCTCGATGATCGCTGTTTTCAGTCCCACCTGGGCTGCGCGGATCGCGGCGACATAGCCTCCGGGGCCGGCGCCGATCACCGTCACATCAAAAGTCGTATCGGCCATTCTTCTCCTTGTTCTGCATGTTCAAAACCAAAATCAGGGCCTTCAAGACGTAAGCGGGAATGATAATCGGCGTCAGTCCATTTTGCAAAGTGGCGACAAACCAAGGGCGGCGCGAGCGGACTTTACCCGCCCGGAGGCTTCAGCAGCGGTTGTCCCCATCGCTGTCAGATGGCCCATCTTACGGCCCGGCTTTGCTTCCCGCTTTCCGTAAAGATGGAGCTTTACCTCAGGCGACGTCAGCGCCGCGTTCCAATCAGGTTCGCCAGCGCTCCAGAGGTCTCCCAAAAGGTTCGCCATGGCCGCCGGATGAACCAGGTCGGTCGCTCCAAGCGGCAGGCCACAGACCGCCCGTAATTGCTGTTCGAATTGACTCGTAATGCACGCATCAATGGTGAGATGACCCGAATTGTGCGGCCTCGGAGCGAGCTCATTGATCATCAGTCGCCCGGACTTGTCGAGAAAGAACTCAACGCAGAGCACTCCGACAACATCGAGCTCCTCAAGCACGCTGCGGGTAATCTCGATTGCCTCCCTGCAGACCCTCGGGGGTATATCCGCGGGTGCCAGCGAGACGTCGAGAATGTGACGAACATGGTGGTTGGCAATGACCCCCCACTGGCAGAACTCTCCTGACAGGCTTCTGGCGCCTATTACTGAGAGCTCAAGCTCGAAATTCACCAGCGACTCGAGAATCATCTCGGCGCCCTCTTCCGGGATGGCAGCCACGGCATCCTCTGTCGAATTGATGCGAATCTGACCCTTTCCGTCATAACCAAAGCCGGCCGTTTTGAGGACCGCGGGCATTCCCAATACCAGCAGCGCGGCGGTGAGATCGCTCGGCGAGTAGATAGCTTTGAAGGGGGTCACGGGAAACCCATTGCTCGCGAGGAATTGTTTCTCGCGCAATCTATTCTGGGTCGTGTGGAGCACGCTGCCACCGGGTCTTACCGGGGCGTAACGCGCTGCCGCCTCGGCCGTCGCCCCCGGGACGTTCTCGAATTCGAAAGTAACTACGCTGACGCCACGCGCGAACTGGGTGACAGCATCGAGGTCGTCGTATGGGGCGTTGATTTCGAGATCAGCCACCTGGCCAGTTGGCGTGTCAGTTTCAGGTGAAAAGGTGTGAACGCGATAGCCCATTCTCCTTGCGGAAATGGCGAACATGCGACCGAGCTGGCCGCTGCCGAGGACTCCGATGATGGAACCGGGATTGATGACAGACGCAGAGCGGTTCACAGCGGCAACTTATGGTTGAGGACATCTTTGGTCTGCCGCGCGCGGAACTTTCGCAGGTGATTTCGCAGCTCCGGCCGAGTGTTGGCGAGAATCGCTACCGCAAGCAGGCCCGCGTTCGTTGCGCCGGCTTTGCCAATTGCGAGCGTCCCGACAGGTATTCCACCCGGCATTTGAACAATCGACAAAAGAGAATCGATGCCCTTTAGTATCGCGCTTTCGATGGGTACTCCGAGCACTGGCACGAGCGTTTGTGCCGCGACCATTCCGGGGAGATGCGCGGCGCCGCCTGCTCCCGCAATGATGACCTCGATGCCGCGGGATTCCGCTTTCGTAGCAAACTCAATCATCGACGCGGGGGTCCGATGAGCGGAAACGACACGACTCTCGCTTGGCACGTCGAACTCGTTCAGCACTTCGACCGCGTAACGCATCGTCTCCCAGTCGGATTTGCTTCCCATGATGACCGCGACAAGCGGATTGCGCTCTGGCGGCTTGTTGTTGGGCCGTTCACTCATCGCGAGCCATCATCACTTAAAGCCATTCACCGGAGCAACCGATTTCTGATTTTGGATTTTAGATTTTAGATTCTTAGTTTTTGAATCTGCGCAGAACGAGTCTAACAATTTCAAGC
>JBDTUW010000588.1:0-3609 GCA_040007555.1 Acidobacteriota bacterium
GACGCCATGGGCACACCCGCGATCCTATACATCAATGGGTGTAGTGCCATCCTTGAGCAAATGGCGACCTCGGGCGCCACGGTCCTTGGCATCGATTGGCGTCTCAATCTCGAAGATGCGCGGAGACGTGTCGGCGATCGCCTCGCGCTTCAGGGCAATTTCGATCCCTGCGCTCTTCTTGGAACGCCCGAATCAATCAGACGGGGCGTCCAGGAAATGTTATTGCGGGGCGACGGACCGGGATACATCGCCAATCTCGGTCACGGCATTCTGCCCATGACGCCCGTCGAGAACGCACAGGCATTCATCGATGCAGTCAAGGCGGGAGTGAGAGACGTTGCCTGAAAATGACTGAAAGCCTGGGCCGGTATGGACTCCGGATACTCCAATAGGAGACTCACCTGCTGGTTCCAGTCGAAAGAATTCAGACGAGTTTGACCGACAAATTCCATCGAGAACAAAGATGACCGAGCTCTACACAAAGATCACTGAGTACCACGGAATCAGCGAATACCGTCTTCGCAGCAACGAGTTGAAACTTCTCCTGATGCCACGGCGAGCAGCGCCCGTTGTGGCGTTTATGGTCGTCTACCACGTGGGTTCGCGTAACGAAGCCGTTGGCTACACCGGCTCCACTCATCTGCTTGAGCATATGTTGTTCAAGGGGACTCCGACGTTCAACAAGCAGTCGGGCACTCAGATTGCAGCCATGCTGCAACGACATGGTGCTGTCTTTAATGCCGACACCTGGAACGATCGGACACGTTATTTCGAGATGCTCCCGAGTGAACAACTGGAGCTGGCTGTTCACCTCGAAGCCGATCGAATGCGCAACTCCTTCATCGCGGATGAAGACCGACAATCCGAAATGGTCGTCGTCCGCAACGAACTTGAGCGCGGCGAGAACGACCCGGAGCGCATTCTGGATGAACGGATATGGGCTGCGGCCTTTCGCGAGCATCCCTACCATCACCCGACGATCGGCTGGCGCTCGGACGTCGAGGGAGTTCCGACCTCAAGACTCAAGGAGTTCTACGACACCTACTACTATCCGAACAATGCAACCGCGATCGTGGTTGGAGATTTCGGGGAAGATGAAGCGCTGGAACTGATCGCGAAATACTTCGGTCCCATCCCGAAATCGGCAGAGCCAATTCCGAGCGTCTATACCATTGAACCCGCGCAGGAGGGTGAGCACCGTTTTGTCCTGCGTCGGGCGGGCCAGCTGGGTCTGATTGAAATGGCGTGGCATATTCCGGAGGCAACCCACAAAGACACGGCGGTGTTCACACTACTTGATCCCATTCTCGGCAGTGGTGTGTCGTCGCGTCTCTACCAGGCGCTTGTTGAAGAGAGACTGGCGGTCGGCGTGGGAGCGCATGCACTACAGTTTCGTGATCCGGGCCTCTTCACTATCGATATCACCCTCACACCCGGCGTGGGCCATGAAGTCGCCGAGGCCCGGGCGCATCAGGAGATCGAGCGGCTCGGGACGGAATTGATCGGTCAAAGCGAGCTACAGAAGGCCAAGAACATGGTCGTGACGGACCTGATCTACCTGCGTGATTCGCCATTTGGTGTCCTGAACGCGATGGGCGAGGCTGATTCCGCCGCCGACTGGAAGCTTTACGTAGACCTTCCGGCGATGGTTGAGGCGGTTACTCCGGAAGACATGCAACGAGTCGTCAACGAATACTTCACCGAAGACAATCGAACAGTCGGTTACTTCATACCAAGGGACTGAAACCGATATGCAGGACAACTCATTTGCCGGCCGGACGCACCGTTACGAGCTCCCCAATGGGACAAAGCTTCTGGTGCTCGAGAATCATGCAAACCCGACCGTCTCGACCTTCGGCGTGCTCAAGGCCGGCGCTTACTTCAACCCGCCCAGCCGGCATGGCATCGCGAGTCTGACAGCGAGCATGCTCAACAAAGGCTCTCTGCACCGGACGAAGCTGGAGATTGCCAAGGAGATGGAAAGCGCCGGCGCGCACCTCGGTTTCTCTGCAAGCACCTTTGCTGTTTCGATTGGGGGACAGGCGCTCAGCCGGGATTTCGAGATGGTATCGGCGATCCTGACAGAGCAGCTGACCGAACCCTCATTCCCGGCCGATGAACTGGAAAAGCTCAAGCTGCGAACGCTGGCGGCTTTGAAACAAAACCAGGAAGAGACCAGACTCCGCGCTGTTGAGAGGCTAACCCAGCTTGTTTACCCACTCGAGAGTCCCTTTCATCAGCCAACCATCGAGCAGCTGAGCACCGAAGTCGAAGCGATATCTGTCGAAGATCTTCGTCAGTTCTATCACCTTCACTATGGCGCTTCATCACTGACACTGGTTGTCGTTGGCGATGTCGATGCTGCTCATGTGCACCGGAAGATAGGGGAACTGCTGGGTAAGTGGAAGGGCGCGCCCGCGGCAGAGATCGACCTGCCGTGGACTCCGGTGCAAAAGGCCCCTCTGCGGGAGCTGATAGCACTCCGTGAGAAGGCCAATGCCGATGTCGTGATTGGCCACGCATCCGGGCTCCGCCGGTCAAACCCCGACTACCTTGCCGCCATGCTTGCCAATCGCGCATTGGGACAATCGACGCTATCATCGCGGCTGGGGCTGAAGGTTCGGGATGAGATGGGACTAACCTATGGGATCAATTCATCGTTCATGGACTCGGGACTTGGAGACGGGCCATTCGTGATCAGCGTCACGGTTGCTCCCGAAAACGTTGAAACGGCGATCTCAACAAGCCGCGAGATAGTCGAGGAGTTCATCTCTTCAGGAATTCGCGAAGATGAGCTTCGAGATGAACAGTCGGCCTGGATCGGCTCCTTCAAGGTGGGTCTGGCGACCAACGCCGGAATTGCCGGCCAACTTGCAAGCGCGGAGGTGTACGGCCTCGGTCCTGCATATCTTGACCGCTTCTCGGACATTCTCGGACAGATCACGAAGGCGGACGTCGACGAAGCGATTCGAAGATACTTCCATCCGGAGCTTTCAACGACGGTGATCGCCGGGACATTCGAGTAGGATGCGATGCAACGGGGAGTTCTTCTTTTCAATCTCGGTGGCCCGGAGCAACCATCTGATGTGCGCCCATTTCTTTACAACCTCTTTTCAGACCCGGAGATTGTCCGCCTGCCGATGCGGGCGCTTCAGAAACCACTCGCGTGGCTGATCGCGACCGCGCGGCATCGAAAGTCCTCCGGATACTACGCGCAGATCGGTGGAGGCTCTCCCCTGCGGAGGATCACCGAAGAGCAGGCTCGCGCTCTTGAAGTTGAGCTATCCAGCCGCAACCAGGATGCGAAGGTTTACGTCGGAATGCGCTATTGGGCTCCATTCACCTCGGCTGCAATTGACCAGATTATCGCGGACCGGATAACTGACCTCCTGGTCTTACCGCTCTACCCTCAGTTCTCGGTTTCGACCACAGGATCGAGTTTGAAGGATTTCGTCTCGCTGGTAGAGGCTCGTGGCGGCCTGCGAGGAATTCGGCGCCGTTATATTACTCGCTGGCATCATCATGAGCCCTACCTGCGGGCGCTGGCCTCGATGATCAGCGCCGAGATCGCGAACTTCCCGGATCCCAGATCTGTGCATCTTCTCTTCA
>JBDTUW010000589.1:0-3603 GCA_040007555.1 Acidobacteriota bacterium
GACTGATTCGTGTGGGCGGGCCTTTTACTCAGGGGCAGAACGAATTGGTCCAGGCTCTGAAACTGGGAGACGCAGTGCAAGTGCTACCATTCCTCAGTCGCAAGGCCCTGGCGGCAGTCTACAGGCGCGCATCGCTCGCTCTGCAGCCGTCAGAGCGCGAGGGCTTCGGCCTCCCCGTAGTCGAAGCCATGGCTTGCGGAACGAACGTAGTGGCCAGCGACATCGATTCGTTGCGCGAAGCGGGTGGCGAAGCCGCCACCTATTGTCCCGTTGGTGAAGTGGCGCACTGGAGCGACGCAGTCGTGCAGCTATTGGGTGAACGCAAACGGGATCCAGCGGCGTGGGAGCAACGTCGCATCCGCGGCCTGGCGCAAGCTACCAGATTTAGTTGGTCCGAACATGCGCGCAAAGTGGTCGCCGTTTACGAAACACTACTGACCTGAACAGAGGCAATTGACGTCAGCAGTTTCACGATTCGGACTCTCAGCGATGCCGGCGTTACCGTTATTGATAGGTTCAAATTACTCGGAAAACCAAATGTCAAAGAAAGCCTTGATCACCGGCATCACAGGCCAGGACGGTAGCTATCTCTCTGAGCATCTCCTTAGCCTCGGATATGAAGTACATGGAATCGTTCGCAGAGTAGCTCTGGAAGACCCTCACCGCCGATTCAGCCGCATCGCACATGTGCTGGACCGTATACAGCTGCATGCGGGCAGTCTGGAGAGCTATCCGAGCATCTTTCACGTGATGAGTCATTTCGAGTTTGACGAATGCTACCATCTGGCGGCGCAGAGCTTTGTCGCGGAGAGCTTTGCGGACGGCTTCTCTACGATGAACACAAACATCAATGGAACGCACTATATGCTGGCCGCGCTGCGCGAGTTGAGGCCCAAGTGCAAGTTCTACTTTGCCGGATCCAGCGAAATGTTCGGCAAAGTTGACGAAGTGCCCCAACAGGAATCCACGCGCTTTCATCCACGCAGCCCTTACGGCATCAGCAAAGTTGCCGGTTTCGAGCTGACCCGAAACTATCGTGAAGCTTATGAGATGCCGTGTTCTAACGGCATTCTGTTCAATCACGAAGGGCCGCGTCGAGGTTATGAATTCGTGACGCGCAAGATCACCAGCAGCGCGGCTCGGATCAAACTGGGACTTGCCACCGAATGGCGTCTCGGTAACCTTGACGCCGAACGTGATTGGGGGCACGCGGCGGATTACGTGCGAGCAATGCACCTCATGCTGCAACACGACCCGGATGATTATGTGGTTGCAACCGGCGAGACGCACAGCGTGCGCGAGTTCTGCGAACTGGCATTTGACGAAGTCGGCCTCGATTACCACGATTGTGTGAAGGTGGATGAGCGATTCTATCGCCCTGCCGAAGTAGAGCTTCTGGTGGGGGATGCGACGAAGGCGCGGCAGGTGCTTGGTTGGGAGCCGCGTTACAGTTTCCGCAGTCTGGTTCGTGAAATGGTGCAGTCCGATCTGATAGAGACAGAGAATCTGGTGAAACGCGGTGGCGCCTTCGCGGTTGCCGCGACGCCGGCCCTCCATGCGCTTATTTGATCGAAGGTAGTCTCATCAGCCTCGTACTTAACAGAGAAGTGAACGACGTACCGCGAGCAGCGATTTGCCGGAAGGCAAATCACAACCTGGCGGACGTCGAACTAACTACGACGACCCTTGCGAAAGCATCCGTATCTATCGCCAGGAATGATATATCGATGGCGCGTTGCTGGCCTCAGGCTCAGCGGAGAAGCTCCATCGCTATCCCGAAATGGCCAGATGACTCCCCGTCCAAAATGGCCGCATCGCACCAGGCATATTGTGAAACATGCCGGGTTTGCCCCCACACCTCAGCCAACACTCAAAGGTGGCTGATCTCGATGTAGACGCCCAACCCGTGGCAGTTGTAGTGAGCGTTTTGGATCGCGGCGCCTGTCGCCGTCTCCAAGCCAAGCTCGGTCTTGTTCGGGAGGACCGCGATTCTAAGTCGCAGTTTGGGGACTCAACTTACTGTCTACGGGAAATGTGTCGCTGACATCAATCATGCAGTCACAGAGACAGGGGATAGATTATGAAAGTGATCATTACTGGTGGAGCTGGATTTATCGGCTCCAATGCCGCGAACCGGTTTCTGAGTCGTGGGGACGAGGTTGTCATTATCGACAATCTTTCGCGGCACGGCTCGGAACAGAACCTGAAGTGGCTGGGCAACGTTGGCCTTCTCGAGTATCTCCCGATTGATATTTGTGACGGGCGAAACGTGGCTCGGGCATTCGCCATGCATCGCGATGCCGATCTGGTCTTACACCTCGCGGGTCAAGTGGCAGTGACAACGTCAGTGGCCGATCCGCGGAGCGATTTTGAGGCCAATGCATTGGGCACATTCAACGTGCTGGAAGGAATTCGACTCGCCGGCATTCATGCGCCTGTGATTTACGCTTCGACCAACAAAGTCTACGGTGAAATGGAGAACACGCAGATCGTGATACGCAATGGACGTTACGACTATGCGAATCTTCCGAACGGCGTGAAGGAAGATCAATGTCTGGATTTCCATTCGCCTTACGGTTGTTCGAAGGGCGCGGGCGACCAGTACGTGCACGACTACTATCGCATTTACGGGTTAAACACGGTGGTCTTTCGACAATCCTGCATCTACGGTTATCGCCAGTTTGGTTATGAAGACCAGGGATGGGTGGCGTGGTTTACGATTGCCAGCCAACTGGGGCAACCGATCACTGTTTATGGAGATGGGAAGCAGGTGCGCGACATCCTTTTCGTGGAAGACCTGATCGACGCCTATGAAGCTGCTGCCGCGCACATCGACCATGCTGCTGGCCGAATCTATAACATCGGTGGTGGCCCGGAGAATGTCATCTCGCTGCACGATCTGTTGGCGCACCTTGAGCGGCACGAGGGGCAGCCGATTCCTTATCTGCATGGGGATTGGCGGCCCGGCGATCAGCGGATTTATGTCAGCGACATTAACCGCGCACGAAGGGAGCTACATTGGACCCCGAAGGTAGATTCGAGTCAGGGACTGAACCTGCTTTACGCCTGGGTCTCTGCCAATCTGGGACTCTTTGCGGCTTCGCAAAAAAGGAGAGCGGAAGCGGTGCTTCACTCGATCCCGAGCCTGGTAGTTGGCCCGCTGCCCGTCACGCTCGCCTAACCCGTGCTCAAACGCCAGCGCCGAAGCGGTTGATTTACGCTTGTCACATCGGCCAGTGATTGCGCCAGGTTCCCGAGACCGTGGGGCTCGGTTGTATCTCCTGATCGCACCAACCTCAAGCCAGAAGCTTCGAAGAGGTTGTGCTTCGGCAGCCTCAGCTTTCAGACACATAGAAGCATGGACACTGAAATGGCAACAATAGAAGCCGAGTCTATGCCGGTGACGTCCGACATACGCACCCTGCAAGTCGGCAAGTTCTATCCGCCGTATATGGGAGGGATGGAAACCCACCTGCAAGCACTATGCGAGAACCTGCAGCCTTTCGTTAAAGTGCGGGTGGTCGTGGCCAATAGGGGCCGCAAGAGCAGAGAGGACTCGATCAACGGGGTCAACGTCACGCGGGTCGGCACGCTCTTCAAGTT
>JBDTUW010000590.1:0-3592 GCA_040007555.1 Acidobacteriota bacterium
CCGCAGGGTCGACGTCCAGGACATTTATCAGCCATCGTTCGGTGCCGTCATCTCGCACCCGGGTAATCTCGAGGTGTTCGATACCGGGCGCGACTCTCTCCTTGCGGACATCATCGGAGGGAATCGGGCTCGTTCGATACCCGGCGATGCTGTGGGCCTGAAACGCAGCTTGGAGAAGCAGAACTGCGCAGATGGAGCGGATATGGATTCCGTTGCTCGCGGTCACGTCAGTGGAAGCTCGAGTTGTTTGGCATCGTTCCAGAGTGCGTCCATTTCCTCAAGGTTAGATTCCGTGAGGGTCCGGCCTTCCTTACCGAGGCTTTCCTCGATATGACCGAAGCGTCGCCGGAACTTACGGTTCGTGGCCTTGAGCGCAACCTCGGGTTCCACTCCCAGCTTGCGAGCGATATTGACGAGCACGAAGAGCAAATCGCCAAGCTCACCTGCCAATGCCCGGGCGTCGACCGGACTCCGGCGCACTTCGACTTGAAGCTCGCCGATCTCTTCTTCCATTTTTGTGAACACCTCGGCAAGCGCCGGCCAGTCAAACCCGACTCGCGCAGCCTTGGTCGTCAACTGGTGTGCCTCGAGCAGCGCTGGCAGTCTCGAGGAGACTCCATCAAGGATCGATTGCTTCGGCTCGTCGCGGTCGCCGGACGCCTCGCGCTCCACTGCCTTGATGGCCTCCCAATTGACGAGCACTTCCGCTGTCGACGAGACGGTCGCGTCTGCGAAAACATGCGGGTGACGGCGCGTCATCTTCTCGTGGACGCGTGTGATCGTCTGATCAATGTCGAAGTGCCCGCTTTCGGAGGCGATCTGCGCGAAGAAGATGATCTGGAAGAGAAGATCGCCGAGCTCGTCGCGGAGATGTCCCCAGTGCCGAGCTTCGGCGGCTTCAATAACCTCCCAGGCTTCTTCGATCAGCATCGGCCCAAGGGTCGAAACCGTCTGTTCGCGATCCCACGGGCAACCGTCCGGCGCGCGCAGCCGTGCCATGAGCTCGACGAGATCCTTGAAACTCCTGCAGTCTGACATGGTGAAAGTCCGCGCGAACTATAGCAAATGCGTCTGGCAAAACACAGAGTCAGTGGTGGCGTCGCCCAGGCGTTTGGCGGCACTTTGCTGGCAGGCGATCTGATAGTATTCTTCTCGATGTACGGAGGCGCATCGGGTCTGGTGACTTGCGCGGACTTCAAATCCGTTGGGCGTATTCGAAAGAGTGCGTTGGTCGGGTTCGATTCCCACACGCCTCCGCCATCCTATCTCCGGGAATTCAAATCGCTCCGAGTTCGTGAAGCGCGCTGCGGATTTGTTCGTTCGTCGCGCGCTCATACGTCTTCGGATCCACAAATCGGTGCGTCACGACTCCTTGTTTATCAATGACGTAGGTGGTGGGATACGGAATGCCCGCTTTGAACTCAGCCGGGTTGAAGAGACCGTAGCGGTCGATCGTCGCGTGATCTCTGTCCTCAAGCAGAAGAAAATCAGCCTTGCCGGGGAATCTGCTCAGCTCAATCAACGTGTTTTGGGTATCTGAGCGGGAGTCGGTGCTGACACCAATCACCTGCACATTCTGCTTTTCGGTAGCACTGAGAAGTGATTTGAGATTTCCCAGCTGTCCGATGCATTGTCCGCAGAAGTAGCCGCGATAAAAGACCAGCACGACGTACTTCTTGTTGCGAAATGCCGAAAGGACATACGGCAACCCATCGTGATTGGTCAGTTTGAAATCGGGCGCCACACCGCCCGGCTTGACGCGCTCAAGATCGGTAATTGTTGGGTCGATCGAGGGAGCCGCCGCAGGAACTGGCGTAGCAATCGGAGCCGTGACGGATTCCAGCGAAGCTTCCTTCTGACATCCGGCAAGGAGAAATGCCACGACTAGCGCGCTGCCGATGCGGACCGGGACCTTCACTTTTTTTTCGCTCCCCTCGCAACTTTTTTCTTTTTCAGGCGTGAGCCCTCACCCTGAACTTCTACCGGATCGTGCAGAAGCAGCGGCTGTATTTCGGGGATTCTGGGGCCGATGACATAGCGCTCCAGCAAATAGAGCCCACCCGCCACGGCCAGCGCGATGCCAAAAGCGATGAGGAGAATGAAGCTCAGCTGTCTGACGTGTCCGACAAGAACCGAGATCGCGCCGCTGAAGAAATACCCCGCGCCTGCCAGCAGGAGCGACCAGACAAAGCAGCTGACGAGGGTCAATGGGCCAAAGCGCCTGAATGGCATGTGAGCGAAGCCCCAGAAGATGGCACTCGTCGTCCTCAAGCCATAAACGTACTTCACCAGGAAAACCGAATAGAGGCCAAATCTCGCTGAGAGTTGCTCGAGCCGCGGCTTCGCCCGCTGGTAAAAGCGGTTGTTTCCGATCTTCTGCTTGCCGAAGTACCCGATCAGGTAGCTGAGTGAGTCCCCGACGAATCCCCCGATCGTCCCTGTCAACATGGCTTCGCCAAAGCTGAAGAGGCCATAGTGCGCCAGAACGCCAGCGAAGAGGAGAGAGAGATCGCCTTCGATCATGACACCGAAGAAGACCGCCCAGAGGCCATACTCTCTAATCAGGTTCTCGATTACCATCGATGATCTTGGTGACGCGCACGATTGCCCGCAAGGGTCACGTCAGTGCCAAGCCCGGGCGGCCTGGCTGCTTAATCGCGAGTTAAGATACTTGATGCGCTCTGACAGCGCAAGCGGGCCCACAGTCTGACCTCGCCTGCGCCACGTGATCGCCTGCATCGCCCGTGAGGGCTCTTTGCGGCCGCATGCTGTGATCGGTGCTCGGAAGTCAGGCCGGATTGTCGGCTGAGGCTAACTGCAAATCGACCGCTGTATTCAGGTTGACAAATAGACGTTCGGAGCCGGTGACGTGGCGATACTCCTGATATTGTACCCGACAGGTCGGCACCTCATCGAAAAGGAGGTCAACCCGAAGGAGTCCTCTCTCAATCCGGGTCTTGACCGCTGGCAGGCAGCGTGGCGTGTAGATCGCGACGAGTGGCTGGACGCGAAGGTCGCGGCTGAGCGGCACGGTGATCACGGCTCCGCTCTCTTGGTGACGGCGTTGCAGAATCCCGAGAAACTCTGCGGAGAGAAACGGGAGATCACACGCAAGAACAAGGGCTGACTCGTCAGGCTCACAGGCTAAAAGGGAGGTTTCGATCCCGCCGAGAGGGCCGCATCCCGACTGGATGTCGAAGCGCAGGTCCGCGCCCCATCTTGCGGCAAGCCTCTGATAAGCTTCCGGCGTCGCAGTAGATTCGTTAGTGACAATCAGCAGACGATCGGCGACTGGTTTGGCAGCAGCAAGGACGTACTCGATCAAAGGCTTGCCGCGAAGTTCAATGAGGGCTTTGTCGCGCCCCATCCTTCGGCTCCTGCCCCCGGCTTGAACCGCCGCAATCATCTTTATACCCCCTGATCTTGTGCCCATAATCTTTCTGCCCCTAATGTTTGTGCTAAGATATCCGGGACGCCTGTTGATCGTTCGAGGCGGGATTTGCTGATGTGCTGTCCTGACTGCTTCCCGTGCGGCTCTCGCGACAAACACACTACAACGACTGAATAATATCAATGGCCGAATTTTAGTCAA
>JBDTUW010000591.1:0-3590 GCA_040007555.1 Acidobacteriota bacterium
GACACCCAGAAGACTGTGTGCGGGCCTGCCGCCGGATGCGCTGACCAATTCGAGATTTGCGACCGTCGTGGTGTCGAGACTCAGGTAGTCGCCTGGCTCAAGGAAGGTGATCGCGCCCAGGTGAGATGCGTGAGCTCGCTGCGTCGCATTGACATAGTGAATCGCGGCCCCGGCAGCGCAGACAGCAAACACCCGGTCCTTGAGTCCAAATCCATCAAGTGATTTGACCCTGAACTGTTCTCGCAACAGGCCCTCAGCGTGCTCAAAGCCAAAGAGCCAGTCGTCGAGTGGGGTATAAGCGGCATCCTCGCCAATGACAAAGGCCGAGTCACCATCCTTACTCGAAGTCGTCGAACCCGATTCCGTTCGAGTCTCCCTGGCGGCACGGAGCAGGGGGCCGAGGGAGTTGGGATAGAGCACCTCGCTCGGACTAAAGACCGCCAATTGTTCCTGAATGTGCTGCCACGCGGTCTCACCGCGGAACTCCGTCGCGAGGAATTCTCCGGTTGAAAGGTCGAGAAATGCAAGACCCATACCTTCCCCGGCACCGCAAAATGCGGCGAGGTAGTTATTTCGTTTGCTCTCAAGCAGCTGGGTTTCGATGGCCGTTCCCGGCGTGATGACGCGAACCACGTCCCGGCGAAACAGCTTTGAATTCGTCGAAGAGTCCGCGATCTGCTCGCAGATCGCGACGCGATATCCCTTTCGCACAAACTTCGCAATGTACCCGGTGGCGGCATGATACGGAATGCCACACATCGGGACCGGATCGCCACGTTCTTTGTTTCGCGCGGTTAGGGTGATTTCCAACTCGCGCGCTCCAATGATCGCGTCTTCAAAGAACATTTCGTAGAAATCACCCAACCGGAAAAACAGGATGGTCCCGGGATAACGCCGCTTGATCTCGTGATACTGCCGCAGCATTGGCGTCATTTGAGGAGGTCGTTCGGTAGAGGACATAGAGATTGAAATCCTGCCTGGTGTCGGACCAGCGATGAAAAAGTGATTTCTCGTCGAGGCGACCTGAGAAGAGAATTCACCGGGCCAGGAGTATCATTGCCGGAAGCCCCGGTCGAGCACGAGCGGTGGCAGCTGGCTCGTGGCTTTGGAGCAATATATAATTCGCCCTGAAAAGAAGTCAAATCTCAGAGAGTGCTTCAGCTTCGTCGGGATATGCGCTGTGTAAGGAAAGAGGCTCACACGACGTGAAGAAGTCGCGAGGATTGCGAAAAAGCGAGAAGAGGCAGTCATCTACTATAGGATTGAGCTTTGCTTCTTCGGGAACTTCAACACTGACGAGGCCCGCTTCCATCGAGATCGCCCATCTCCCGGGATGAGAGTTTTTGGGCCGTTAGAGATATCCCCATTGGATACCACCGCTGACAAACCGCCCTTCGCACCTCTTGTGCTGGCCGTCGACACCTCGAGCGCCAGTTCCAGCCTCGCTATCGCCCGGGGCGGACAGGACATTGCCACGATTGCGGTCGCGAACATACGCCAGCACTCGCAGGTAATATTCGACCAGCTGCAGATGATCCTCGCGCTTTCCGAAACGGGAATTGAGGAGATCGATCTGTTCGCCGCGATCAATGGGCCGGGCAGCTTCACGGGGTTGCGGATTGGACTGGCGGCCGTTCAGGGACTTGCCAGAACCCTGAAAAAGCCGGTGGTTGGGATCTCCGCCTTTGACGCTCTCGCCGGCGATCTTGACGTTGCTCGCTATGTTGCCGCCCTGATTGACGCTGGCCGTGGAGACGTTTACCTGGGACTTCGTATGGTTGATACACAGGGAATGCCAAGGGCCGTTGGAGCGGACTTTGTCGGGTCGTTGGGCGCAGTGCTGGAGGCGGTCCGCAATCGGATCGGAGACGGCGGGAAGGGCGTTTCTCTCCTTGGAAGCGGAGCGGCGAGATACGCTGCCGAGATATTGCAATTCATAGAGGACGAAGGAGTGCGGACCACGGGCGTTGAATCGCTTGATCCACCGCATGGCTTATGGTTAATGCCGCCCCGGCAGCGGTTCCTGGCAGCGTGGGCGGCACGGGCTGCCGGAAATTACCTTGTTTCAGGCGATGCGGGTGAATTGATGCCTTACTATCTGAAGCCCTCCGATGCGGAAGCAAAATGGAACATGCTCCTGGGTCAGTGAGACCGATGGCGATCGAACCGATGCATCAGGCGGACATTCTCGATGTCGTCCAGCTTGAGAGAGATAGCGGTTTGAATTCGCTCGGTCGCGACGGATTTGAGCGCCAGCTGGCACGACCCGGTTCAATCCTCCTCGTGGCTCGGCTCGGCGTGAGTGGGATCGCCGGATCGCTATCTGGCTGGGTTGTTGCCGATGAGTTTCAGATAGACAACGTTGTGGTTGCCGCCCCCTCGAGACGACGCGGCATTGGCGCTGCCCTCATGCAGCAGGGCGCCAGAATTGCCCGGGCTCTTGGGGCCGAGAAGGCCGTGCTTGAGGTGAGATCGGCCAACTACGTTGCACGGGTGCTTTACGAAAGACTGGGTTTTGCTCTCGTTGGCCGGCGGCCGGAATACTACCGCGACCCGACGGACGACGCCTTGATTATGGTTTGCCGGGAGGGCGAATGGGAGAGACTTGTTGCCTGAATCAAGGCCTTTGTATTAATATACGACCAGATCCGAATGCGCTTTTGCACCTGACGTCGGTCCATCTCTAAGTTCAAAGGAGGATACGCCAATGAGCATTCCGACCAGTGAGGCTGCTTTGAAGGATTTTCTTGTCAACAACGATGAACAGTATCGGGAACTCGCAACTGAGCATCGTGTGTTTGAAGAACGACTGGATGAGCTTGCCTCACTTTCCTTTCCAAACGAAGACGAACAGCTGGAAGAGAACGTACTAAAGAAGAAGAAGCTTTTGCTGAAGGATCAGATGGAAGCGATCGCCTGTCGATATCGGGCACGCGCCATGGGACATTAGCAGGGAACTGCGATTACAATAGGCTTTCTAATTTGGGAACGGGGACACAATGGTGTTCCCGTTTTCGTTAACGGGACTTGCACGAGACGATTGGTCGGGAGCCAGCGAGGGAGCGGCCCGGGTAACGACCGAAAGGAGATCCAGGATCAATGGTTCGAGACGCGTATCCCTTCCTGCTGCCGCTTGGAATTCTTGCCTTGCTCTGTCTGGGTCTTGCGTGGTTCTTTGAATGGCTGCTCATTCCGGGCGGAATCCTTGTCCTTCTCGCCGCCTTTGTCGCATTCTTCTTTCGAGACCCGGAGCGCTCAACCCCGGCAGAGGCTGGAGCCATCGTCTCGCCGGCGGATGGAAAGGTCGTCCGCATCGGACCTGCACCCGCTGGCGAGCTTGGGCCTGGTGTTGAGGGAACCCAGGTCAGCATCTTTCTCTCGGTTCTGGACGTGCATATCAACCGCGCGCCACTGGGCGGCAAGGTTACCTCGGTCAACTATCGTCGCGGGCGCTTTATGGTCGCGATGGATCACCGGGCATCGGTTGAGAACGAGCAGAACGTCGTCGCCATCGAGGATGACACGGTGCGAGTGGTCTTTAAACAGATCGCCGGGCTGATCGCCAGGCGGATTGTTTTCTCAAAGAATGT
>JBDTUW010000592.1:0-3587 GCA_040007555.1 Acidobacteriota bacterium
CGCGCAAGGGCGCGTTTATCCTCTCATCTGACGGAAAACGCAGGGACTGGGAAGTCAGTGGCCCTCACTTTGCAGGCTGGGAGATGTACCATATCAAGGGCTCTCCCGCTGATCCAAATCGGCTGTATGCGTCGCAGTGCAGCGGCTGGTTCGGTCAGCAGATTCAGCGCTCCAACGACGGTGGCAAGAGCTGGGAGCCGGTCGGTAATAAGTTCGAGTACGAAGGCGTGCCCGGAACTCATCAGTGGTATGACGGCACGTCGCGGCCGTGGGAGTTCAAGCGAGTCTGGCATCTGGAACCCTCGCTCGACGATCCCGACACGGTTTACGCTGGGGTTGAAGACGCCGCGTTGTTCCGTTCGAGCGACGGCGGTCAAACGTGGCAGGAGCTTGCCGGACTACGTCGTCACGGCTCCGGTCCGTCCTGGCAACCGGGCGCTGGCGGAATGTGCCTCCACACTATCCTTTTGGATCCCAGCACTCCGGGACGAATCTTCATCGCCATCTCGGCTGCGGGTGCGTTCCGTAGCGACGACGCCGGCGAGACATGGCAACCGATCAACCGGGGCCTGCATTCGCAGTACATTCCCGACCCCAACGCGGAGGTCGGTCACTGTGTTCACCGTATTGCGATGCACCCGTCGCGACCGAGCGTGCTGTTTATGCAGAAGCACTGGGACGTAATGCGCAGCGACGATGCCGGCGACTCGTGGCACGAGATCAGTGGAAACCTGCCCACGGACTTCGGATTTCCGATCGAGGTTCATGCACACGAGCCGAACACCATTTACGTCGTTCCGATCAAGAGCGACTCGGAACACTATCCGCCTGATGGAAAGCTTCGTGTGTACCGCAGCCGCACTGGCGGAAACGAATGGGAAGCTCTGACGGCCGGTCTGCCGCAAAGCGACTGCTACGTCAACGTGCTGCGTGACGCGATGGCCGTCGACTCCCTGGATCCGTGCGGCGTGTACTTTGGCACGACGGGCGGGCAGGTGTACGCATCAGCCGACGCCGGAGACAGCTGGGCTCCAATCGTCCGCGACCTTCCAGGGGTGCTGTCTGTCGAAGTTCAGGTGCTGAAATGATCCGAGTCGTCATCCCGTCACACCTGCGAACGCTGGCGACAGTCGACGACGAGGTGCTACTCGAAGTTAGCGGTGAGGTTACGCAGCGCTCGGTCCTCGACGCGCTCGAGGCGCGCTATCCGACGCTTCGGGGGGCAATCCGTGATCACGGCACGCAGCAGCGCCGGCCGTTCCTGCGGTTCTTCGCCTGCGGAGAGGACCTGTCTCATGACCTGCCCGACGCCCCACTGCCAGACGCGGTCGCGTCGGGCGTTGAACCTTTTCTGGTGGTGGCCGCGATCGCTGGCGGGTAAGGCAGATTACGGTTAGTTCGCGTTGCTCGAGGGCGTCGCCTCAGCGCCTTCTGGGATTTCGTCAGCCCAGATAGTGAAGCCTTCAAGCGTATTTGGGCCGAATGTAGTTGCAATCGCCACATCGACCGCATCGCGCCCACGCGCGATGAGCACACGGCCAATCCGCGGGACGTTATTCCGAGCGTCGAAAGTGAACCATTGGCCACCGATGTAGGCTTCAAACCACGCGGCAAAATCCCCGACGCCATGCGGGGGTGGAACTCCGACATCGCCGAGATATCCCGTACAATAACGCGCCGGAATATTCATACATCGGCAGAATGCAATGGCGAGATGCGCGTAGTCGCGGCAGACCCCATTGCGCTCATTGAAGGCTTCCCAAGCCGTCTTGGTGGCACGCGCATTCTGATAGCCGAAAGTGATGTGATTATGAACATAATCGCATATCACTTGAACCCGAGCCCATCCCTGCGGGGACTCACCGAATAGCTGCCAGGCAATTTCGGACAGACGGTCCGTTTCGCAATATCTGCTACCCAGCAGGTAAACGAGGGTGTCCTCGGGCAGATCTTGTACAGCGTGCTGCTGCGCCGAGGCAACAACCACGTCAGGTTGCGCAGTGTCTCTGATAACCGTGCTGCTCCTCAAGCGAATCCGCCCGGCAGGAGCCACAATTCGCGTGCACCAGTTTCCGAAAACGTCGCGATAGGCCATCATTGGTACCACCGGGTCGGTGGTCAGCAAGTCGGCCGTGACGATGTCGGAGGTGCGCGAATAATGGATGTTTAGCAGCAGAATCATCGGCGTCGGTTGCGGGCAGTTGTAGATCAATTCATAGCCGACGCGTAGCTGCATAGTACCGTCAACTTAACATGAAAGGACCCTGCCCAAAAGAGGGTTCTGAGCGCGCCCTCATTCCGCGCGAAGTGCATCGACCGGGTTGACCTGGGTGATCCTCCGCGCCGGTAAGTAACTTGCCACCGCCGTCGCGACGAGCAACGCCATCGCGACGACAGCATAGGTCAATGGATCGATCGGCTTGATCTCAAACAGCAGAGTAGCCATCAGCTGTGAGAGAGCTGCCGCCGCAAGCAGTCCCAGCCCTGCCCCGATCGCCCCCCAAACAAGCCCGTTGCGGACAAACATCAGCTTCAAGCTGCCGCTTTGAGCACCCAATGCCATGCGAATTCCAATCTCGCGTGTTCGCTGCGCGACCGTATAAGAAATCACCGCGTAGATCCCTACCGCAGCAAGTAACAACGCCATGGCGCCGCTGATCCCGAGCAGCGTCAGAGTGAACGCGGTTCGCGACATAGATTTGTCGTAGACTTCCTTCATCGTGCGTATCTCGGTGACCGGAATGTTGCCGTTCACTGATGACACGGTCTGACGGATCTCGTTGGCCAACCCGTCAGTTCCCGCGCGATCAGCGCGAACCATATACGTCAGCGAAGATGACGATCGCAATGGCCAGTAGACAGAGGAAGGTGCGTTCTTTTCAACGCCGTCGTGGCGGACGTCGCCAACCACGCCGATAACCTCACTCCAGGGATCTGTTGAATTCGCACGGATCTGCTTGCCGACAGCCGCCTGCGCTGATCCCCAATATTCCCGCGCAAAATTCTCCCCGATCAGGACAACATTCCGCTTTTCATGGATGTCAGTCCAGGTATATTCGCGACCGCTAAGCAATGGCACGCCAAGCGTCTGAAACGTGCCCGGAGCAGCCGTAATGAAGCGCCGCAGCGGCGGGATCTGATCGGCAGCGTAAATATGATCGCTCGCGAAAATCGGATCCTGGCTTCTGGAATTGCCCATGGGCACTCCCCCAATTAGACTTGCCTGCGTTACGCCCGGCAGCCCTGCCAGGCGGTCGGCAAGGTTCTGCTGCATGAGCAGGAGTTCGGGGTCCTTTGTCGCGGTGTTCCGTGCGATCGAAATCCGAAAAGTCTGGAGTGTTTCGGCCCTCGTAAAACCGGGATTTACATTGCGCATGGATTGGAACGTTCGGATCATGAGCCCCGAACCGATAAGCAGCACCAGCGCCAGTGCAACCTGAACAACAGTCAAAGTGTTACGGGCAATATTTCGGTCGCGGCCGGCACTTGAATTACGGCCGCCAGAGCGTAAGGCTTCGGCGAGGCGTACTCTGCCGTGCTTCAGCACGGGGATCTTGTATTGGAGATTGGCGTGCGTCGCGGCGCGA
>JBDTUW010000593.1:0-3582 GCA_040007555.1 Acidobacteriota bacterium
AACCGTCTTGGGAATTACTCGCTACAACCGCACTCACTACCAGACCGGCGCTTCTCCAGGCACGGAAGAACTGCATCAGCTCCGCCAGAACCACCTGAATCCCTCTCAAAATAGAAGGGCATTATCGTTCCAGATATGTGCGGTCATTGTTGCGTAATCCCTACGATTCCGAAGAGCCTGCCGACGACGATTGATTTGGAAAGCATCATTATCAGTTAGTTGAACGCGCGAACGAGTCGAGATATAGACTGGCTTTGCGGAACGTCCTATTGCTTGCGATGCTTCTACTGCCAGCGTTGGACCTTCCCACTCCAGCCATCGACGTATCCTTTCCTGGTCCGGTGTGGGACGTGGCAGAATCGACTCGATGACTTCGGCGTCATAGCGAGGATTCGACTACACCGCAATTCTATCGAGAAATCTCAGTCCTCGAAGCTACAGATGGGGCGTCGTCAGGCCAAACTTCCCGCGCGACGTCAGCCACCAACTTCAGCTTCCACTCCTGAAGCTCTGGAGGAATGCTGTTTCCCTTTGCAACCGATGCGAATCCGCACTGCGGACTCAGCGCCAGCCGTTCCAGGGGTATGTAACGGCTGGCTTCGAGTATGCGGCTGTGCAGCTCCTCAGGATTCTCCCGACGAGGCGACTTCGTGGTTACCAGTCCCAGAACAACAGTCTTATCATCGGGCACACTGCGCAACGCACCAAAGTCACCTGAGCGTTCGTCATCATACTCAAGGAGCAGACGCTGCGCCTTGGTGTGAAACGCGACCGCGGCGATGGAATCATAACTGCCACGGGCCATGTAGCGACTCGCATCGTTGCCGCGGCAGATATGCAACCCGAAAGTGACCTGAGGATGGGCCGCGACAATCGCGTCAATCATCGCCATACCATCGTGCAACATTCGCTCATGCCGAAATCCTTTTCGCGCGAACCACTCCTGCTGGTGCGGATCAATAAGCATGCCAAACTCAGGGGCATCAATCTGAACGTACTCAGCGCCGAGCCTGACGAGTTCTGAGACCTCGTCGCGAAGAATATCCGCGATGTCTGCCATGTAGGCATCGGTGGTCGGATACGCTGCATTGGTGACACCCGGAACCCAGTAGTAGGCGTACATGGTGGGACTCGGAAGCGTTATCTTCCTGGGCTGATTTGTCTTCGCGCGCAGATAGACGAATTCTTCACTTGACAGATGTCTCTTCCGCCTGAGTTTGCTGACTACACCGACGGTCACAGGGCTACGCTCAACGCGCCCATCTAAATTGAACCAGTCCACGTCATTGTTTTGAACGCGATCGAAGCCATCGCAGGATTGTGCGAGTTGGCTGGCAAAAACATCGCGTCGAACTTCGCCATCCGTCACAATGTCGACTCCGGCGCGCTGCTGGATCGCGATGCATTCGTCCACAGCGCGGTCCTCGATTGTCTTATAGCGCGCATGCGGCATATCGCCCGCCGCGTAATTCTCGCGGGCCTCCAATAAATATTGCGGACGTAACAGGCTTCCAATTACCTCCGCACGATATGGATTCATCTCTTTCTCCAACTACGAAGGATTGATCACTAAAAGTGACTGGTGAGAGGCTAGTCGAAAGCTCTCGCCCTTGATTGATGAGGTCTTTTACAATTAAAGCGGCCAGAACGGAGAGACGTATTCGGGGCGAAACGGCTCATCCTCGGTATCATTGGTTTGCCAATCGACGAAAAGCCAGGAGAGCCGTTGACGGAAGGCCTTCAACGGATACCGCCTCAGGGACAGTGTTCCACTGCCTTTCTGATCGTCGAGTTCCTGCCAAGACGCATTCTAACCGGCGGGCGTACGACAGTATTTCAGGATCGGAACCTTTTTTCAGAATTTTAGCGGCGTGAACGTCGGTACTCAGACGGGGTCCGACCGGTGACCTGCCTGAAGGCAGTGCAGAAGTGAGACTGGGAGGAGAAGCCTGCACGCAGGGCGATGTCGGCCAGCGATGCTGCTCCCCGCGCGATGTCTTGCGCAGCGTACTGAAGGCGCTGACGCCGGAGGTACTCTCCGACCGACATCGAGTAGTGCCGGCGGAAGACGCGAGACAGGTGGACGCAGTGCACGCCCGCGTCGCGCGCGAGCTCCGTCAAAGTAAGGCTCTCGGTGAAGCAGGTGTCCAGCCTATCTTTGACGCTCTTCAACCACGCGGGGGCGGCTGGTTGCCGCTCGCACGCAGATTCCCGAACCAAGTGTGATGCGATCTCGAAGGCAAGCGACTGAATGGCGAGCGGAGAAGCGGCGTCGCTAAGCTGAGTCTCGTGGCAGATCCTCTTCATCAATCGCGTCATCTCGCCCGGCTCGTGTAACAGCGGCTCATGCAAGATTTCGCCATGCTCGCGCACATGTGCGACCCAGGTCTCCGGTAATTCGACCATTAAAACCTTCGCTCCAGCAGGATTGACCAAGTCTGTGTGCTCTTCGCGATAGGGCCGAGCGAGCACAGTGCCCGGAGTGCATTGCAGTTGCCGGCTGCCGAAGGCTTCGATCATCGCCCCGCGTAGAGTCAGGCCGAAGCAAGCCATCTCGTGAGAGTGCCTGGGGAGGGAGAGGAGGGGCGGAAACATCACTTCTGAAACAGTAATCCCGCAGAAATTCCAACTTTTCCTATGTATGTCTGCTGACACCATTATCTATTCCACGTGACGCCGCCAGGCGGCGAACTTTGAGGCCCACACTCAGTCTGGCAGGAGGCGATTAAACTCCTCCCTTTTGGCTCTACATTCTACCTCAAGTTTTGGAAGTACCCCAACGTTTAGGTTTCAACACGAGTCCGCGTTGTCCACGGTTAGGGCTTCGCGGGGAGTTCGCGCGATTCTGCACAAAGCGGATTGACTGACTACTCATTGCGACCGGCCGGGAAAATGCCGTGACAATTCAGGTACAAAGACGGCGCAGTTCTGGATGGGAACGCCGAGCCGCGGAGGAAGCAAGAGGCGCAGAGGGTCAATCCCTTCTGCGCCTCTTTGCGGCTCGGCGTTGGTTTCCTTGTCCGGACTAGAACGTCAGGCGCACGTTGAATTGCACCGTACGTGCGTCGCGCGCGGAGGTGAAGCGTCCGAAGTTGGAGTTGGTGATGTTGCTATTGACGCCGGAGAAACTGGTGTGGTTAAACGCGTTGAACATATCAGCGCGGATCTGCAGGCCGATCGTCTCGGTAAACCTCAGATTCTTTGACAGCGCCAGATCGATGTTCCAGAACCCAGGCAAGCGAAGTGCACCTCGACCGAGTGTGCCGGGACGAGCCGATGCCCCACTCGCGGTGACGATCGGGACAGCCGCGAATGCCGCCCTGTTCAAATACACCAGGCGATTGTTCGGATCATTAACGTAGGTTTCGCCCCCGATGTAGTCGATCCGCTGATTGCGGAAGGCCTGCGGCATTTCCGCGTGGAATGGAGCTCCGGTTTCGGCGACGAAGATACCGCCAAGCTGCCAACCTCCCAGCAGAAGCCGGCTTGCAGCACTGTTCGCATCCCAGAAACGGGCAAACGGCAATTCATAGAGAAAGTCCGAGGCGAATCGATGACGAATATCAAACGGCGTCGGGCCCC
>JBDTUW010000594.1:0-3582 GCA_040007555.1 Acidobacteriota bacterium
AAAAGGAATTCCCTCAGATCGAAGGTAAGCCATCAACGACCTTCCTTCCACCGTATCGGGGTGGACCGCCACGTCCATCGCGCCGCGGTGATTGAAACCAAGACGATCATGAGTACCCGATTGCCCAAAGGCGCTGATGGGCATCGATCGCCCAAACTGCCCTCGGAAGAATGTGTCGATCTTCGAATACCCGTCGAGCGACCAACTGGTGGTGCCCGTGTATCGAATCAGAGTCACACCGGTTCTATAAGTACCCGGCGGTTCGGGCTTTACCTTAGCAATTTGCTCGGCTGCGAGCACCTCGGTGACGAGTTGGTCAGCTTCCTCGATTTGCTTTGAGGTTTCACCGATTCGTTGGGTAGCCTCTGCGAGGTCAGATTCGCTTTCCTCGACCTCTCGCCGAGAGATAATCCCAAGCTCCAGCAAACCCTTACGCATCTCCACCAAACCCGCCGCACGCTTCTCTTCCTGCTTCTGAAGGCTCAGAACCTGCTCGAGGCTTTCCTTGTAAGTCTGCGTCGTTGCTAGTAATTTAGCTCGTGAAGCGATAACCTCAGCTTCCGCACGCTTCGCTTCCTCGGAGCTTACCCGCGTGGGTTGAGGTACCGGCTTCTGGCGACGAATCTGGGCCTCGCCGATCGAAGCAAGTTCAGCTAAAGTCAATAGCACCAATATAATGCGAAATGGAACCTTCATCTTACTATCGGCATATCGGGGTAGGGACCAGACGCCAGCAATCGGTAACATAAACACCTCAAGGCGCTCAATCCCGTGAATTTCATTAGTTTGACGCAAACTCCTTTCATCACGTTGCATGTACGGATCCCCAGAGCGCTTAGTTTCAAGGGACGAGCCATCCAAGAATCCGCCTCGACGGCGTTCTTCCACGTAACCTGCTGGTGTAATATCTGGATATGGGCTCACTGCTCCCAAAACTAAGGCATGGTCTCGACATTATGCCCTCCCCGGTAGCTGAGAGACCTGGACTTCTCATTCGAGACCCGTTTCGGTACACCGAGGAGATATTGATTATCCCTCCGCTGCTCGCCCGCGGCCTGGCCCTTTTTGATGGAGAGCAGACGGAGCGTGATCTGCAGGTTCACCTCTCGCGCTTGTCCGGGCAGATCGTCCCCAGGGAGATCACGAGTTCCCTCATCGAGGGCCTCAAGAATCACGGTTTTCTCGAGACGGAAGAGTTCGAGATGCGGCGGGCGCAGCGTCACTCAGAGTTTGCCGCTTCGCCGTTTCGGGCACCTGCTCACGCCGGCTCCGGGTACCCGGAGCAACCGACCGATCTTCGCAAGGAACTCGATGCCTTCCGCGCTGATCCGTTGGCGGTCCTGAGCAACGATAATTCTCCCGTTACCGGGAAGCTGCTCGGAATCGCGGCGCCGCACGTCAGTCCGCAAGGCGGGGCGGCATGTTACGGGGCCGCTTACAACCAACTCAGCGCCGGATTATCGCCGGTGCAAGAGCCGAGAACAATCGTCATCCTCGGTACGTCTCATTATGGTGAGCCCGAACGCTTTGGTCTCACAAGAAAGCAGTTCAGCACTCCCTTTGGATGCTTGGAAGTTGATCAGACACTGGTCGATTGGCTGCAAACACGTGCGCCTGATGCGGTGGTCATGGAGGACTACTGTCACGCAATCGAGCATTCGATTGAGTTCCAATGCGTTTTCCTGCAGCACGCTCTAGGTGACGGCTTCAAGATACTGCCAATTCTGTGTGGACCATTTGCCGAGGCGACGATCAGCGGCACACCACCCGAGCGAGACGATCAGGTCAGGCGCTTCCTCGCTGCACTCTCAGAGATGTCGGATTGCTTTGGGGAGCATCTCTGCTGGGTTCTGGGCGTCGATATGGCGCATGTTGGCCGCCGATATGGTGATCGAATGATTGCCCGGTCAAATCAAGGAGAAATGATCGAGGTCGAAGAGAAGGACAGGGCGCGGCTTAATCGAGTGTGTGCCGGAGATGCCGATGGGTTTCTCAATCTCGTTGTCGAGGAGCGCGACCCTCTGAAGTGGTGTGGCTTCTCACCGATTTATACCTTTCTGAAATCGGTCGAAGGGGCGCGAGGTCAGGTCGTTCGTTACGATCAATGGAATATCGATGAACAGTCTGTCGTCTCCTTCGCTGCGATGAGTTTCACACGAGGATCAGCTCCCGTCTAAACGATGAACTGAAGGCTTCCCGGAAGCACCTCGATTGCGGCAGGTGTTGATCCAGCTGATTCACCGTCGAGCTCGATCAGCATTTCGGGCTCAGCCGAAATCTCTACGGAACGCGCTTTGAGGCTCATGACTCGCGGATTGCGCAGATGACTCCCATCCCAAACGCGGGTCAATTCGCGCACGATGCCGGCTCGACTCACCTGGTCTGTAACGAGCAAATCAAGGAGCCCATCATCCAACTCTGCCAGCGGTGCCAGCTTCATCCCGCTTCCCGCATATCGACCATTTGCTACAACGATCAATGCGCTCATCACCTTCAATTCACGGTTTCCATCGAGCAGTAGCCGGACAGGCCGGTGACGGTAGTCCTTCAATGCACCGAGTGCCGCTATCACGAATCTTGACTCACCGTTGACCCACGAAGGCAGCACGTTTCGCCAGGAGTTCACCCGCGCCACTGTGTCGCCGCCAAATCCAAAACTTGCAGCATTCATCAGATAGCGGCTGACAGCGACGCCGCGTGGATCACGCATCCTGATACGTGCGACATCGAGACGCTTGACTCGGTCGCGAGCCAGTGCGGCCACGGCAGCGTGCAGCGACCTGAATCCTAAGGTTCGAGAAAAATCCGAGCCAGTACCACTTGGTATCAATCCAATGGCTGCTTCGGGATTGACGGCATGACCTTCGAGGTTGAAATATCCGGTCACTACCTCATTGAGAGTTCCATCCCCGCCAACGGCAACGATCCGGGTTTCGCCTGAGCCAAGGGCACGCCGGGTCGCAAGAGTGGCATCGCCCGGACCAGATGTCACGTGTTCTGCAAAAGTGAGGTCATGCGTTGCGAACTCTCGCCGCGCTCGAGCGAGATTGCGCAAAGTGGCTCCGCTTGCGGCGGCCGGATTGACGATGAGCAGCATAGAGCGGGAAGAATATGCAATTCCAACGCTCAATGCTACGTCAGCTTCGCGCGAGCTGCCTTAATTGGTGGCAGACCCCTGCATGTCAGGCGCTAAGAGTTCGTCCTGTCTTCCCAAAGCGGACTAAGGCTTGAGCTCTAAACTCGTATTTAGTTCATTCGTAACGGAGGCATTCGATTGGGTCGAGCCTCGATGCCTTGCGTGCAGGGAGAACACCGAAGATGAGTCCGATCGCAACCGAAACGCCAAACCCGGCGATCACCGCCCATAGTGGAATGGAGGCCGGTAGCTGCGGGATGAAGAACATGATCACGTAACTGACGAAAATGGCGAAGACAACACCGATCACGCCGCCAAGCCCGGTCAGGGTCATCGCTTCGAAGAGAAACTGGGTGACGATGTCGCGCCGTCGGGCACCGATGGCCTTGCGTACGCCGATCTCACGTGTTCGCTCGGTCACCGATACAAGCATGATATTCATGACA
>JBDTUW010000595.1:0-3574 GCA_040007555.1 Acidobacteriota bacterium
TGCGCGCTCCAGAGAGCCAGCGTTGACATTCTGGGAAAATACGATCACCGCAGAGTTGCATTACAGGAGGTGCGGTTTGCTGTGGAAGATGCCACACGCGGGCGACAATTCGAACATCGACTCAGAGACTTTAATAACCTGCCGGAAACACAGTTTGTCGATGTGAAGAAAATCCTGCGCGTCGCAACCGACCGTGTGAAGTCGCGTTTGAAGGAGAAACGGTAGCGACACTGACTACTCGAACCAGGAATGCAAGGGAGACATAATATGAAGAACGATGACCGCAAACCCACAACAACAGATGCTGGGATCCCCGTTGCCAGCGACGAACACTCGCTCACTGTCGGCCCCGATGGCCCCATCCTGCTCCAGGACCACTACCTTATCGAGCAGATGGCCAACTTCAACCGGGAGCGGATTGCTGAACGCCAGCCCCACGCGAAGGGTTCCGGGGCCTTTGGACACTTCGAGGTGACAACGGATGTCAGCGCCTACACCAGGGCTGCGGTGTTCCAGCCGGGAACCAGGACGGACACACTGATCCGGTTCTCGACGGTGGCCGGCGAGAGCGGCAGCCCTGACACCTGGCGTGACCCGCGTGGCTTCGCGCTAAAGTTCTTCACCAGCGAGGGCAACTACGACCTTGTGGGGAACAACACTCCGGTGTTTTTCATCCGTGACCCTATGAAGTTTCAGCACTTCATTCGCTCCCAGAAACGCCGTGCGGACAGCGGCCTCCGCGACCACGACATGCAGTGGGACTTCTGGACCCTGTCGCCAGAGTCGGCCCACCAGGTGACCTTGCTCATGGGTGACCGCGGGATCCCGAAGACCTGGCGGCACATGAACGGCTACTCAAGCCATACCTATATGTGGGTCAACGTGAACGGCGAGCGCTTCTGGGTGAAGTATCACTTCAAGACCGACCAAGGCATCGACTTCCTCACGCAGGAGGAGGCCGACCGGCTGGCCGGAACTGACGCTGACTACCACCGGCGCGACCTGTTCGAGTCGATCAAGCGGGGTGATCACCCCAGCTGGACACTGAAAGCGCAGATCATGCCCTTCGAGGAAGCCAGGAACTACCGCTTCAACCCCTTCGACCTGACCAAGGTGTGGCCGCACGGTGACTACCCGCTGCACGAGGTTGGCAAACTGAGGCTAGACCGCAACCCGACCGATTTCCACACCGAGATCGAGCAGGCGGCGTTCGAACCGAACAACCTCGTGCCTGGGATCGGTGTCAGCCCGGACAAAATGTTGCTCGGCCGCCTCTTCGCCTACGCCGACGCCCACCGTCACCGCCTGGGGGTCAACTACAAGCAGATCCCGGTCAACCGCCCAAAGGTACCCGTGCACAGCTACAGCAAGGACGGGACGATGCGGGTCCAGAACGTGTCCGACCCGGTGTACGCGCCGAACTCGAAGGGGGGCCCGAAGGCAGACGGTGAGAGCTATCCCGACGTAGCGATCTGGGAGGCCGGCGGCGAGTTCATTCGCGCCGCCTACACCTTGCGCAAGGACGACGACGACTTCGGTCAGGCTGGCACGCTGGTGCGTAAGGTCATGGACGACGAGCAGCGCAACCGGCTCGTGTCCAACGTCGTCGGACACCTCAAGGATGGCGTGTCCGAGCCCGTATTACAGCGTGCCTTCGAATACTGGCGGAGCATCGACAAGGACACCGGCGACCGCATCATCAGGGGCGTGAACGGCGGATGATCTCGCCGTCAATGCGCGGGGCGCGCGCTCTCTTGTCGGCACGACCGACAACATCAACGCGCGTCTTTTTCATACAGCGACGCTTGCCAAATGGCAAAGTGCGGGTCGCTGGAGGTCTCGTTGGGTGCGCTGGAATTCGAACGCGAGTTGATCGATCGCGCGGTGACGCTGAAGATGGAGGAGCTGAAAATCAAGGTTCCTACACCCGAGGATCGCGTCGGTGCTGGCACGCAACGGGATTCACGGGTAGGCCGCTATGCATTGCTCTGGAAGTCGCTTACTCGGGCTAGAGCGTCCCTGAATCGTTGTGTTCCAATATGTCGCTGCAACTCGTTCAGATGAACCTTTGCATACTGCAGCTTTGCCTCGGCAGTCGCCACATCCACCTCACCTGAGATAAGGCGCTGATGAAAGTCCTTGAAATCCGGCTCCGTCATATCCGACTCGATTGGTCGGCCTGCTCCGGCGACCATTAGTATCAAGAACGCTGCATAAAACATGTGAACGGCCTGACGCATTAGGTAGAAGCGCGCATGCCTGTACTCGCCGACTGGTTCTCCGAAGTATGCGCTCAGATAGGCTTCTTCGTGAGCTTCGTCCTTGACAAAGAAGTTTGCGACGACGGCGAGATCGACATAAGGATCATTCAGGAAAGCGGCCTCCCAATCTACGAGCCAGATGCGATCCCCATCGTAGCGGATATTTTGCGGTTTCAGGTCGTTATGACTCGCGACAAGGTCTGCGTCGTTTCGTGGATAAACCCTTCCTACGTCGGCGTAGCCTCGGAACAGTTCGACGGCTTCCCTGTCCGGCAGGATTTGTGCCGCTTGAAATCGGCCAACAAGTCCGTCCATTGTGTCAAGGTAGTTCCCCATCCTTGGCTTTGGAAAATGTGGAAGAGAATGGAGCCTGCGAATGGTTGGGGCCATCAGCAGTGCCATATCATCCGGGAATGGCATTGCCTCTACGAAGTCGGTGATGAGAACTCTGTCTTCCACGTTGGCATACCAAATCCGAGGAGCAATTCCGGCCTCACCGGCACTTTTCATGCAAGCGAACTGGCGCGTAGGATCATTCATCGCATCCGTTTTCATGATGAGGCGCAGGAGGTAAGGACTTCCTCGCACAACAATCCGAAAGACACGTGCTGTACTAAGTCCTCCGGCCAAAGGGCGAATGTCTTCAAATTCATTCGCGCCAAATGCTTCTTGTAGCGCTCGTGTCACGGCGGATTGCTTTTCATCAGGAATCATAGTGTTACCTGTGTTTTCATACCTCTCTACCGAACATGAGTTCTACCCTGCTGGCGGGGTCTATTTGTGGACACCGGTTGGTTGACGATTCGATCCGGAACGTGCGTCAAGAAGCAGCTTCTTGTCAATTTGCAAGTTTTCGGGCGTCACGAGAGTCCGACCCGACGATGGTGGTCGACTTAAGCATGGATTGTCGCCAGACGAGCCGCTCCTTCACCTCGCCCCGATAGTGCGGCCTCTAGCGGCAAAAAGGAACCCGACAAACTGCAGCACACCAGAGCGTTTTGGCCAAGCGTGTGTGTTGCTATCCTATTTTCAAAATAGTATTATTCGCTACAGTATGCTAGAGAGATTTATCAAGAGGAATTATGACGAAGAGTGAAGAACATCGCGACCTGTTTCCGGGAGCGCTGGAGATGATGATCCTTCAATCGCTTCGGCGAAAGCCCATGCATGGTTATGCTCTGGCGAAACACATCAAGCAGGTTTCGGACGATCTGCTGAAGATCGAGGAAGGTTCCTTGTATCCAGCTCTGCAGCGGATGCTGAAGGTGGGATGGCTTGAATCGGAAGCCGGAGTCTCGACGAAGAATCGTCCG
>JBDTUW010000596.1:0-3568 GCA_040007555.1 Acidobacteriota bacterium
GCGGCTCCTGCGATGCGCCTCTCCGGAATAGCGCGTTTCTTGCCGCAAGCTTTATCATTATCATTCCATCGTTAGGGAGGTCAACGAACAGAACACGATGAAATCGGCCATCGCGGAGATCGCCCAGACCTACGGCATTGAAAACTGGGGTGCCGGATACTTTAGCATCAACTCAGAGGGTCATTTAGCCGTCCATCCGGCAGAAGGCGATCCCCGAAGCGTGGACGTCAAGAAGCTCGTTGACGATCTGGTTGCGCGGAAGGTAAAACTTCCAATCCTCATTCGCTTCCCACAGATCTTCGCCAGCCAGGTTCGCAAAATGAACCAGTCTTTCCGCGCGGCGATGCGGGAATTCGAGTATGGCGGGGAGCACCTTGCCGTCTTCCCCATGAAGGTCAATCAGCGCCGTCAGGTGATTGAGGCCTATCTGGAAGAGGCGAGCAAGCACAATTACGGACTCGAAGTGGGGAGTAAGGCCGAGCTGTATGCGGCCATCGCGCTCGATCAAGCCCCGGAATCTCTGCTCGTCTGCAACGGATTCAAAGACGACAGTTTTATCGATCTCGCCTTTGTCGGCACGCAGGTTGGCAAGAGAGTCGTGATCGTGATCGAGAAGCTCAACGAGCTCAATCGCATCATCGATCGCGCAATCGAAAGCGGCATCAGGCCCATGATCGGGCTGCGAGTCCGCCTCTACACCCGCGGATCTGGCCGGTGGGAGAAGTCGGGCGGCGAGCAATCGAAGTTTGGCCTGACCACGACCGAATTGCTTCAGGCGATGAAAACATTGCGCGAAGCCGGTCTGATCAACAGCCTGCGCGTCCTCCACTTCCACATTGGCTCCCAGATCACGCAGATCAAGCGAGTCAAAGCGGGAGTCAAGGAAGCCGCACGCGTCTACGCCAAAATACGAAAGATGGGCGTCGATGTCGACCATCTCAATGTCGGGGGTGGCGCCGGCGTTGATTACGACGGAAGTAAGACAAGTTTTGAGTCATCGGCAAACTACACGCTGCAGGAATTCGCCAACGACGTGGTTTACACGATCAAGAGCGTCTGCCACGAGGAAAGCGTCCCCGAGCCGAATATCATTACTGAATCGGGCCGCGTTCTGGTTGCCTATCACGCGATGCTTGTGACCAACATCATTGATGAGATCGAGACGGTTTTAGGGATCAAGAACATCGGGCTGACGGACAACGAACCTCAGGTTATCGTCGAGTTATACGATCTTTACAAGAATCTCAACGCCAAGAATTTTCTCGAGTATTATCACGACGCGCTCGAGCACAAGGACGAGCTCTTTACCCTCTTCGATCTTGGATTTATTAACCTCGAAGAGCGGGCGAAAGGCGAGATTCTTTTCTGGGAGGTCTGCGACAAGGCGAACAATTTCGCCAAACTTGCCCAACACAGTTCCGAAGAGTTCGACGATCTGAGGAAGCTGCTCTCGGTGAAATATCTCTGTAATTTCTCGGTTTTTCGTTCCGTACCGGATCATTGGGCAATCGACCAACTGTTCCCGATCATCCCGATCCACCGGCTCAACGAAGTTCCCACTGATGGCGCGACCTTGGTTGATATTACTTGTGATTCCGATGGAGTGATCGACCGCTTCGTCGATCTCCATGACGTCAAGGAAGTACTGGAGGTTCACGATTTCAGACCGAATGAGCCTTATTACCTCGCCCTTTTGCTGATTGGCGCCTACCAGGAGGTGATGGGCAGTTTCCATAATCTCTTTGGAACTCCCAATGAAGCAATTGTCCTGATCGATGCCAAGGGTAATTACCATCTGAGCCGTCTCACTCCCGGCTCCCAGGTTGGCGACATGTTGACCTTTGCGAGGTATGAAAAGGAGTTTTTGCACGAGGGTTTTCGCACATTATTGGAAAGACAAATGAAGAAAGGAAGGCTGACCGCTGAAGAGGCAGAGCGTCTCTGGGCTGAATACGATAGCCACTACACCGGTTATACCTATCTTGATTCGAACGGCCAGAAATCGCCGGGCGAGGGCCTGTAAATCTAGCGAGACTGGTCTTGAGGGAAAGCTAACACCAGATGATCAGAAGACTGAAAGGCGCAAAGTTCTTAACCAAACCAACTCATCCGCTCCAGATTGATCGTGATCGAAGCGTGCCGGGGCTGCTGGACAAAATGGAGCATATCTCCTTCCAGGGGCGAAACCTCGCGCTCGCGCATCAAATCTGGCTCCAGATGCTTCAGGAAAACGCGGTCGTAATCATGGGGCTGAGCGGTGGGTTAGTTCCGGCAGGGATGCGACGGCTGGTCGCATATCTGCTGAAGAATCGCTGCATCGATGTACTCGTGGCTACGGGCGGCAATATTTTCCACGATCTTCACGAAACCCTTGGACGATTTCACTATCAGGGCGATCCGCGCCTTGATGACGCGCAATTACAGGAGCAGTCCGTAGATCGCATCTACGACACGCTCGCATCCGAAGAAGAGTTCAAAGAAGCCAACGAGTGGATAGGCGGCTTTGCGGCGCAACTGGATCATACGCACCCTTATTCAACGCGGGAGTTTCTTCACCTGCTGGGTCGGGAGCTGAGCGAAATCGCAACCGAGGATGGCATCCTCACCTCCGCATACAAGTCACGCGTGCCGATCTTCTGCCCGGCAATCACGGACAGCGCCTTTGGCGTCGCGATAGGTATCAGCCGCATCGAGAAGAAGAACCCATTCCAGTTCGATGTTATTCAGGACGTCGTCGAAATGGCTCAGATCGTGGCGAAGTCGCGATCAACAGGCGTCGTCTACTTCGGTGGCGGCACGCCAAAGACTTTTATCCAGCAAAGCGAGTCGGCCGCCGGGATGCTCCATGCAACGGTTCGCGGTCACAAATACGCCATCCAGGTAATCACTGACGTTCCATACTATGGCGGTTACTCCGGAGCCGAATTCGATCAGGCACAGGCATTCGGGCGCTTATCCAAGAACGCGCGCAGCGTAACCGTCCGTTGCGATGCAACGATAGCCATGCCGATGCTCGTCACCGCCCTTTCGCAAACTGCGTCAAAGGCAATGCGAACTCGAAAGAGAATTCAGTTCACCTTCGGGCGAGAGCTGGGGATTACAATGCCCTAGAAAAGCCAAGGCGCAGACAGCATTTTCAAATCGCTGTCTGCGCCTTTTCCGTACTTTGGCTTCCGTCTGTGGTGGCTTAGTTTATGGAAGTTTGAGGGTCTGACCCACCTTGATCTTGTCAGGATCAGTCAATTGGTCGGTGTTCGCCTGAAAGATCTTTTGATAAGCGTTGGCATCGCCATAGAAGCGCTTCGCGATCTTCGAAAGTGTATCCCCCGAAACCACTGCGTAAGTCAGCCCAGACTGAACGCTGAAGTCCGCAACGAGATCAGTCGCGTTGGAATCCACCGCCTTGATCGCGTCCCACAGCTCGTTCTTCGCGTAATCCGACGGAACCACGCCACGAAGCAGTAACTTATCCCCATCAAGATTGAGGTTCTGAACCGTCAACCCAACCTCGTGTCCCTTCGACAAAACAGAGCTGTATTTCTGTTGTAGTTCTTCAAAGCTCGCCATG
>JBDTUW010000597.1:0-3563 GCA_040007555.1 Acidobacteriota bacterium
CGAGACGAAGCATCTCCCAAAAAGCGTCGAGATTCTCGGCTCCAGGAAAACGGCATCCCATGCCAACGATCGCGATCGGTGCGCGAGCGCCCGCCTCAAGCTCAGAGAGCCTGGCCTGCATCTCCTGTAAAGCGCGGAGTGCGCGTTTAGCCGAAGAGTTCGTGTTGTCCTGCGGATCGTCGGATCTCATGAACAAATGCTCTCTGCGTCCTGCCGGACGACGACCGTAGTGCTCGACGTGTCGACTTATCCCTGCACGATCGACGTGTATGTCAGGATGTACTTCTCGTGCAGGTGCTCCTTTCGCTCGATTCCATGACGGGTCCAGCGGGGGTAGATAATCGCCATGGCAGCAAGGTAGAAGCCCAGCCCAACGATATCGAGTAGCGGATACTCGATCAAAAGCCGCGGCATGAACTGGAAGACTCCGCCCATCAAACCAAATGCGAGGCCGCTCAGATGGCTCGAGTCAAACATCGAGATATTAGGTTGCTTCAACGCACTGAACCTGACGAGTTGATCAAACTTCACCCCGGGAAAGCGTTTGATCAGGTCGACGCTGAATGCGGCCGCCTGATCCCGACTGACCATGGCATCGTAGAACTCGTGACTTTTCTCCTCGGGAGTCGCGACCTTCGCGACCGCAGCCTGGACGCTATCGGGCAAATTGAATGGATCGATATTCAATTTCAGCCGCGTCCGCCCGGCGCCGGTGCGCTTCAAGGCGGATCGATCGATGACAGAAAGAACATACTCAAGATAGCCGCGGATGTACTTGACGACCGCGTCGTATTGAGCCTCGAGAGTCGCTTCGGTTGTTGCCACTTTGATGTCTCCCTTTCTTGATGAACCACTAGAATCGGCTCAGCAGATCAGCGAAGTTCGTCGCCATTCCAAAGGTAAATGAACGACCAACGGCGGGCGAAGGTGTGAAATGCTCCCAGAAAAGCCTGTTTGTCAGATTTTCGACTCCAATGGAAAAAGTCAGCCGATACTTTTCGGACGATTTCGTAAAGGTGGCCTTGACCGATTGAACAGTGAATGGGTCGAGATTGCGATAGGTGCTGTAAAAGAGTGTCGGACCACCCCTCTCAAACGGCAGGTTAAGCAGCACGAACGGCTCGACACGCGTCACGCGCGACGAGTGCCGCAGATTGTATTGCGCCGTAAAGCGGCCTCGTGCATCAGTGTAGCGGGCGCCAAAACTGCCTTGAAACGGTGCAATCAGGCCTTGAGGAACATCGTCAATCGCACCTTTAAGCCGCACCGGCAGGTCCGTTCGATTATACAGTGCGCTGATCAACGAGAGTTGGGGTTCGATAGGAGTCTCGTCCCTGCCGTATAACCAATTCATGTTCCCAAATGGCGAGATGCTCCCATGCCTGCCAAGCGGGATGTTTATCTGGTACGAGCCCTCCAAGCCCTGGAGCACGATCTGATTGAGTGGCGATGAACCAGTCTGGCTGGGCGCTGTCACCGACTTTAGCGCGGCGGCCGCTACTCCGGCCGGTGCCCGAAAAGCAGCATCACCTCGATAAAAGTTATTGATGTCATTGTGAAAGAAGGCCAGTGAACCATTGATCTGCATTCGCTTCAGCTTGCGATTCAACTTGACTCCCACTTCAACGTCCTGGGCCGCCTCCGGTTCAAACGGGTTGTTGCCTCCACCGCCAACGATCGGTGACTTGACTCGCTCTCCAATCGATGGTTCGCGAAAGCCCTTCTCCCAGCGAATAAATGTATTCAGCCCCATCTTGCTGCGAAAAACAGCGCTGATGTTCCGGGACGTTTCCGTGCTGCTGACATTGGCGACCGTGGTTCCGCTCGTCACCTGTGCCTGCGATTTCCAGTTGTCGACTCGGACGCCCCCAGACAACCGGAGCCAACTGATCCGGTTGTACTCCACTTGCACAAAGCCGGAAGTATTCTTGTAGAGGAAATCCGGCACTGGGAAGAGAGAGGGTGGTACGCGTATCGTGGCATCGTAGACCCGATTGGCATACTCGTCGTCCGTATCCTCATTCAAATATGAGGCGCCCACCGTAACAATCATCGCCTTGAGCGGCGTCAGGGTTAGTTGCACATCCGGGCTATAAGAGGTTACCGAGAGCTTGTTCTGCGTATAGTTGCCCAGCTTGAACTGGGACGGGTTGCCAGTGAAGGAATCAACCCCACCTGGCTGATTCGGGCGAAAGCTGCTTCCAGGCACAATCGCATAGTTGATCTGCCCATTCGAAACCGTAAACTTCTGGCCATAGAAACCGGTCGATATCCTCGACAACCACTTTGTCAACTTGGTCGCTTCGTATCTGACGCTGTACTTGTCGATCTTGATGAATTCCGTGAAGGCGTCGGAATTCGTCAGCGGCGGTCCAAAAAATGGATCGCCAACGTCACGCGTATAGACATTGAGCTGACTGTATTGAAAATTGTGCTTTGGTGCAGGATAGAAGTACAAGGTCAGCGAGTCGCCCGAGCCGTGCGACGCTCCATTCGGGATCTCGGCATTTTTGGGTAGCGACCAGATTGGATAGTAAGCAGGGTCGTTGCCGACCAATGTAAAAAAGCGCCCCAGCCTGAGCACTTCGACCATGGGGATTTCTTCGTTGCCAGCCGTGTAATTCTGCTGTCGTGTCAGAAAGCCGCCGAGACGCGCTCCCATCCATCGATTGCTGTAGAACAGCGTCGCCGCGCCGGATCGTTTTAGTCCATTGCTATAAACTGCGCCGTCGACCTCAAGATCAAGCATATGACCGTGGTTTACCGCGCGCGGCTTCTCCGTGACGATATTGATCGTTCCAGCGATAGCACCGGACCCGTTCAATGTTGATCCGGCACCGGGAAGAACCTCGACAGACTCGATCTGAGACGGCGCGAGAATTGTGGTCGGGAGGGTCGTCGCCACGCTGTTCAGCCGCTGCCCATCCACCAATACCACCACCCTCGATGCATCGAGGCCCCGCACAATGGGAGCCTGCAAGCTCGAGTTTGCGTCCTGGCTGCCAACGATCGAGCGGTCCTGCAGTTCCTCAATCACGGATTTGGGCGATGCAAGACCCTGTTGCTGCATAGGTACGGCGTGCGCCGAACGCGGAACATCGGAAATTTGCCGATTTGCACCCTTGCCCGCCGCCTCAACGTCCAGGTCCTGTTCACTACCCGGCGTCAGCGTGAAGTCGAGGTGGCCCATCTGAGACACAAGCAGCACGGTGTGGATTCCAACCGGGCCATAGCCTGCCTTTGTCGCTGTCACATCATAGGACCCGGGCGGCATCGCCGCGATCCGGTAGACGCCCTTGGCATCGCTTTTCGCTGGAATCTTGAGACCGCTGGCGAGTTCCTGCGCAAAGACGATCACGTCGGGGAGCGGATTCCCGTTGTGGTCATAAACGGTGCCACCCAGCGACGGAGCACCAGCAGGGACAGCACCCTGGTTCCCACGCACCGGCGCGGCTGTCCCAGCGACCAGAATCAGTAGCGGAAACAGTTTGAGGACGCCTCGATACAGGAGACTCCGGATTCGTGCGCTCATTTAGTCCAATCCTCCAGCAAACGATAATGTT